>JBDTFL010000573.1:0-3885 GCA_039937955.1 Polyangiaceae bacterium
GCTTTTCCGAAGTAAGCAACGCCCCATTTTTCCGGCTGATCGCCGCTCGCTTTGGTGTAAGGCGCGAGCGTTTTGAGCGCAGGCTCGACGTGCTTGTACGCACCTTCGTCGCCGCCGACCATCATGCAATAGCCGTTGGCCAGGCCCCAAACTCCGCCGGAGGTTCCGACATCGAGGAAGCGCAATTTCTTTGCAGCGAGCTCGGTCGCGTGACGTGCTGAATCGTGGAAGTTGGAGTTGCCGCCGTCGATGACGATGTCGTTCTCGCTCATGAGCTTTCCGAGCTCGGCGATCGTTCCTTCAGTCGCATTTCCTGACGGCACCATTACCCACACGGCGCGCGGTGCATCCAGCTTCGACACCAAATCTTGAAGTGAAGAGGCGCCGGTAGCACCATCTTTCACGGAAGCCGCAACGGCTGCAGCATCGCGGTCGTACGCGACGACTTTGTGCCCTCCGCCGAGAAGCCGTTTGACCATGTTGCCGCCCATTTTGCCGAGTCCGATGAGTGCAATCTGCATGTTTTTCTCCGCGTCTTTCTCGAGTGTCGGGGGAGCATACACGCGGCGTGTGGCGTGAGAGAAGGGCGGGATTCGTGTCGACAAACTTGCCGCTTCAGTTCCTGTGGTTAGCTTCTTGCTTAGAGGTCACATCATGGGCTTCGGCACATTCGACACGCAGAACCAAGGGCGGCTGATCGGCTTCGTGCAGGTCGTCGTAAGTACGGCGAACGGTGCGAAAGTGTATGCATTGCCGGTTCAGTCAGTAAAACTCGGTCAAGATTCGACTTCTACGGCGGGCGGGCTTTTCCGCGACAGTCGCGGTGAGCTCGGTATCGTCGTCGATGAAGCTTCTTCGCCCGAGGTCGTTCAGGCGCAGATCAAAGATGCGATGCTGGAAGCGTCGAGCGTTCTTTCGCGCAAGACGCTGAATTAGCTGCTGCTGGATCAGTTGGCTCACGGATCATTCACGGCAGGGAATACGCTCGACGAACTCAGCTAATTCGTCGGGGGCGTCGCGGCGGAGAACTTTTCTCCGTCTGCGACGTCTGAATCCTCTGTGAAAGAACCGTCCCGCATCGACACCGACGCTGCAGAAGCCGAGTCCGACCGGACCAGCGGCGAGCAACCTCGCGCGAAATCGCACGTAGCATTCGCAGGTTTGTTGAGAAAAAATCGGCGTCTGCTGACCACCGGCGCGATCGCAATCGCGTGCGTTTCAGGCTCAGCGGCCCTCGGCTATCGCATCGCCGGAAACGTCGGCATACCGAACCCGAACGCAGCGTGGCACGGCAAAATTCAGCTCATCGCACGCGCACCAGGCAGTGATGCGAGCAAAAAAGGTATCACCATCAAAACCGCGGCTGGCACCAGCGACGCGAGCGAAGGTGCAGAGATCGGCGCCGGAAGCGAAATCGCCACAGATGATCGCACACGCGCACGCATTGCCTTCGACGACGGCACGGTGATCGCAGTCGATCGCGCAACGCGAATCGTGATTGGTGCAGCCGGACGCGCGATGCGTCTCGAAGATGGCCAGATCATCGCTGACGTTGCTCACATCGAAGGCGCAAACCCCGCAAAATTGTGGACGCCAAGCGGCGACGTTGCGGTGCTCGGAACGAAGCTCGCGTTGACTGCTGCTGCCGAGCGCACATCGGTCGAGGTAATGCGCGGCGCCGTCGAGCTCCGTGATGGCGGCGGATCGATCCAAATCGGTGCGGGCGAAGAGGGTGTCGCAACACGCGGAGAGCCGCTGCAAGTCGCACCCGTGAATGATCTCGCGCAACGTCTCGCGTTCGGTGAACGCCTCGGTCTCTCGGGTGTGCACAACGAAGACACGGATTTGCCGGTGAGCGGCCTCGGAGAATTGCGTGCGCGTCGTCCGGGCAAGACGGATGAAAAAGACCACGCGACTCGGATGTCACACCACGGTGCAAAAATTCGAATCGCTGGCAACGTGGCGCGCACCGAAGTAGACGAAACGTTCGCGAACGACACGAACGACGATCTCGAGGGAATTTACCGTTTTCCGTTGCCGCCTGGCGCGCAGATCGAACGGCTCGCGCTCGAGGTCGACGGCAAGTTGATCGACGGCGAGTTCGTCGACACGCAAAAAGGCGAAGCAATTTTTCGCGGCGCCATTCACAACGCAACGCCCGACGCACCAAAGCCGAAAGAAGACATCATTTGGGTGCCGGGCCCGTGGCATGATCCCGCACTGCTCGAATGGCAACGCGGCGGTCGCTTCGAGCTCCGCATTTTTCCGATTCCGAAACATGGATCACGTCGCGTCGTACTCGCGTACACGGAAACGGTCGCGCCAGTGGCCGGGATGCGCCGCTACACGTACCCGCTGCCCGACGCTGCAGCGCTCACGATTGGTCAATTCGACGCCGACGTTCAAGTGATCGGCGACGATCCGAAATCGGGCGTGAAAGTGCGCGGTTACGAGCTCGCGAAAGCAAGCACCGAAGCGAAGGCGGATCGCTTCACGATGACCGCGCAGAATTTCGTGCCGTCTGGAGATCTCACGGTCGAGTACGCGCTCGCGGATCGCACGAGCGACGTAACGGCTTGGGGATTCACCGATACGCACCCGGTAGCGGCCCCCGCTTCACCAGCCATCGCCGTTGCAACATCGACTGCACCGCCAACTCCGGAAAAGAGTTACGTCGCGCTCGCACTTCGTCCGAAGCTTTCGGGCTGGACCGAGTCACGACCGCATGACGTCGTGATCGCCGTAGATTCAGGCAGGTCCATGTACGGTGAGCGCTTTCAACGCGCGCGTCGTTTGGCGGTGCAGATCGCACAAGAGATGGATCGTCGCGATCGCGTCGCCATCCTCGCATGCGACACGACGTGCCGCGCGATGACGGGTGGTCTCGAAGCGGCAGGCTCTTCGGTGGCTCACGATGCCGACGTTTTTCTCGGAGCGGTCGAGCCCGACGGCGCGAGTGATTTGGTCGGTGCAGTTCGTTCCGCTGGCGCGCTCGGTGGTCGTGATGCAGCGCACGATCTTCGGGTCGTCCTTTTGAGTGATGGGATTGCGAGCACCGGTTATCGATCGACCGATCGCATCAGCGCCGAGGTGCACGATGCGCTTTCTGGATCACACGACGAAGCGGTTGCCGTCCCGATCGGCGCCGACGCAGACACACTCACGCTCGGAGAAATTGCACGCGGTGGTGGTGGTGTTGTCGTTCCGTATGCGCCGGGCGAAATGCTCGAGACCGCAGCACTCGATGTCCTCAACGCGACCTACGGCGTCACGTTGCGCGATGTCGTGTTGACGTTGCCTGAGGGTTTGAGCGATGCCGCTCCGCAAACGCTCGCGCCGATTCGCGCGGGTGGTGAGGTGATCATCGCCGCACGCATGACCGGCAGTGAGGTGAACGGCGACGCAATCTTGCGCGGCACCGTCGCAGGCGTGCCATTCGAAGCGAAATATCCGCTGCATGTCGTGGCCTCGCCCGATCTCGGAAATGCCTTCGTTCCTCGGTTATTCGCAGCTGCGCGTATTGCCGACGAAGAGCGCGGAATCATCGCGCCGGCAACGCGCACCGACGTCGTTGCGCTCTCTACGCGCTATCACGTGGCGTCGCGTTTCACGTCGTTGCTCGTTCTCGAAAGCGAAGCGATGTTCCGCGCATTCGGAATCAATCGGAACGATTTATCTGTGCCGCTTTGGACGGGCGAAGATCAAGCCGCGTCGACCGAGGTCGCAACGCTGCAACCGGAAGACAACGAAGAGAAACGAAAAGAAGAAGGTGCTCTCGCCGGGGCGCTCGACAACGCCGATCCTTACAGCGGTGCTCTCGGTGATTTGGGTGGCATTGGAAGCGGTGGTGGCGGCACTGGCCAAGGATTCGGCCACGGCGCTGGC
>JBDTFL010000574.1:0-10891 GCA_039937955.1 Polyangiaceae bacterium
GCGGTGTCTGCGGCGCCCGGAAAAATGGACGCGATGCCGACGATCGCAATGTCGACGCTCGACTCGTCCGACGCGAGTGGTGCGGGGATCGCGCACGCTGCGATTTTTTCGGAGCCGCCGTGAACCACGTCCTCGTGCAGCTCGCGCATCGTCAGCGTGGTCGATCGCAGTGCTGCGACTTGACCGATCATGAACATGCCGTCGGCGTGCTGCGCTTCTTCGGAGACCGAAACGAGCTGCTCGCCCTCGCGCGCGAGGCCTTTCGAAGCAACGCGCAAACGGCCTAAATTCAGCTGTTCCAGCGCCTCCCAACGTTCGCGCGGATCGATCTTCGCGCGCTCGAGCCGGAGTCGCTCTTCTTCGAATGCGTTCGCGTAATCGCTGACCGCACAGCGCGTGGCATGACCCGGCGCGGTTTCGAGAAGCACTGTCTTCTCGCATCGCGCGGCTTCGTCTTGAAACGCCTGACCAATGGCGCCGCTCTGCACGGCCTCACGCGTGAAGAGATACGCGGTGCCCATAAGGACGCCGACCTCTGCGCCGCGTGCTGCAAGCGGAGCTGCGATCGCTGCGACCATGGCCGCTGAAATGCGATCGTGAATTCCGCCGGCGAAGAGGATCGAGACGCCGCTCAAATCTTCTTCGCCGAGCAAACGTGATGCGCACGATTCCCACAGAATAAAGCTGGATCGTGGACCCACGTGTCCGCCGCACTCGTGACCCTCGAACACGAATTTGCGCGCGCCGTCTTTGAAAAAAAGATCGAGCAGGCCCGGTGATGGAACGTGCAGAAACGTGGAGATACCGAGGTCTTCGAGAGGCTGCGCTTGCGAAGGACGGCCGCCGGCAATGAGCGCGACCGGCGGCTTGATCTCCGACACGAGATCGAGCTGCTCCTTGCGAATGTCGGGCGGCAAAAATCCCAAAATACCGACGCCCCACGTCCGACCGGCGAGCAGAGCTCTCGTCTCTTCGAGAAGCGCGCGTGCTTCGGTGGTGCGCATGAGCGACAGCGCGATGAACGGCAAGGCACCCGCCGCGGACACCGCATCTGCAAACGCCGCGCGATCACTCACGCGCGTCATCGGTCCTTGTGCGATTGGAAATTCCAGCGAAAGATTTTTTGCGAACGCCGAATTTGCGGCGAGGGGCGCCTGCGTTCGCGCTTGCCGTAAATGGGCGGAAATTGCCGAGTGAATGCCACGCAATGCTCCGCGCACGGTTCGAAATTTCTCCGAGAACGGACGCGCGAAGGCGCCGTCTTGGCCGACCGCGAGCAGCTCGCGCGTGAGGTCGGTCGTGCCGAAATGATGGGCGACATCCTCGGATGCCGTGTCGCGCGGGAGCGAAAAAATTCCGGGGCGCGAATAAACGCGATGCCGTCCAGCCCCATTGCCGACGAGCGTCGTCTCACTGCCGTCCATCGCCGCCAGTGCGTCGCGAATCGCGCTTGGCGCGGAAGACTCGGCGAGCAACGCGAGCTGACTGTCGACGACGACGCCGCGCGCGCCCGCAGCAATGCATGCAGCCGCAGTGTGAATTCCAATTCCGCCGCGCACCCAAATCGGAAGCGCGATCTTTCCGAGCAAATGTTGAAGGAGCACGAACGACGTTTCACCGCCGACGTATCCGGCGGCTTCACTTCCCTTGGCGATCACGCCGTGCACGCCGAGCGTTTGCGCGTGCGTCGCTTCGTCGAGCGAGGTGGCTTCGACGAGCACGGTGCGGCCGCTCGCCATCGCAAATGCACATGCACGCACATCGCGCGCCTCGACGACGATGACGCGAACGTTTTCGGGCAGCTCATGATCTGCCGCAAATCCTGCTCGATTTACGATTCGAACTCCGAATGCAGGCACGCGGCTCGTAACCGACTTCAATGCGGCGTCGGCCAACACGTCATCACGACCGAGATCCAAAATCGCGAGACCGCCAGCGCGCGCAAATGCGATCGCCAAACGCGCGTCTGCTGCCTCGAACGGCGTGAGGCCGAGAACCGTCCAACTGGCGTCGTCATCGGGGCGCGCGAATCGCGTCGGGTCACTCTGCATGGATCACCGTGTCACCCATTGATGGAGCACCGAAAGCCCAAGGCTCGGTGTGTTGAAAGCGTGGTAGGAGTACCACCAGCATCAGCGGAGCAGGCAGGTCGGCCTGCGAATCGAAAAATTCCTCGCGCTGACGATTCTTTCGTTGAGGGCGGACGCAAATGACGGCGCTCATTCTCGTGATCCTCGTCGCCAGCGGCGAAGCAGAGTCTCCCGCATCGCGGAGCATGCTTCGGGCCACGAGCGACACGCTGGGGCTCGAGGCGCAGGTGTCGATCCACGAGCTCGATGCGGCGGCCGGCGACAACGACGTGATCGCAGCTGGCGCGAAATGGCATGCGGACGCGGTGGCGCGCGTTTCGTGGCAAGACGGGCATCGCCACGCGCTCGTGCATCTGCACGAAAACGGCAGCCGCTGGGTCGATCGCGACATCGGCTTCAACGTGAGTGACGCCGAAGACGAACGCGGTCGAACCATCGGATTCGCGGTGATCTCGATGCTCCCGGAGGGCGTGGTCCCGCATGCGCCTCCGCCGCCGCCACCTTCTGAAGTCTCTAAAAAACAAGTCGATCCGCAATCGGTGATTCCCGACCAAGCCGCGATCGACGATCAGGATCGCGAGCCTCCGGAGCCACCGCCCCATCACTACGTAGCGTCGATCGACGCCTCCGGAATCGGCGCGGTCGGCGTCGGTGGAGATGCAAAGGGGCTCGGCGCTGCGGTACGTGGGCAGTGGTTTTACTTGCCGGATTTTTCGATCCGTTTGGGCGGCGGCGGGCGCTTCGGAACGGTCTCCGAAATTGGCGCGGACTCCACGACGCTGTTCGGATCCGGCGGTATTTCGTGGCATCCGACGCAACCGACGCGCCGTCATCCGTTCGGGCTCGGCGCCTCACTCGACGCAACCGCGATGCACTACACCCTCTCACGAACTGGCGTAGGCGGCGTCGCCGAGAGCCAATCGCGCTGGATTCCAGCTGCCGATTTCATGGTGGAAGGGAGCTGGTTTTTTTCGGAGCCGGTCGGGCTCGTCGTCGCGGTCGGCGGCGAGATGACGTTTGGCGCAACTGACGTTTACGTCGAAAATAAAAGCGTAGAAACGATCCCGTCGCTGCGAGGAATTGCCGAAATCGGCGGTCGCGTCCGCTTTTAGCTCGCACGAGGATTAATCGCCGGGAGCTGCCTGCTTTAAAGAGAGAGCCGGTACATTGTTCGTGCATGAGCCCGAGTGCGCCCAATCTTCGCCTGATTTCCGGGCAAAAAGAGGCGCAGAAGAACGACCTCAGTGCGGGCAAAGCCCCGTCGCCTTCGCTCGACGACATCGAGCTGCTCACGGCGCTTCGCGCTTCTGATCCGAGCGCCGCGACCGCATTTCACGATCGCGCGCGCCCGCAGATTGATCGCACGATTTTGCGACTGCTCGGTCGTCGCGACAGTGACCACGAAGATCTCGCGCAGCTCTCCATGATCGAGATCGTGTACGCGATCGACAAATTTCGCGGCGAGTGCTCCCTCGACTCGTGGATTTCGATGTTGACGGCGCGTGTAGTTTACAAGCAATTGCGCCGCCGCAAGCTCGAGCGACGCACGTTCGGTGTTTACGATCCCGAGACCTCGACCGCGACCTCCGGCAGAAAAACGGAGCGCGACGCGATGGCGAAGAGCGCGATGACGCGAGTCTCGATGCATCTTCAAAGCATCGAAGAACAGAAGGCGTGGACCTTTTTGTTGCATGACGTCCGCGGTTACGACCTTCAGGAAATTTCGGAGATCATGGGCGTTAGCGTAGCTGCCGCGCAAACGCGCCTCGTACGCGGAAGACGGGAAATTCACGAGCGGATCGCTGCGGACCCCGAGCTCGCCAACGTGCTCGAAGACTTGGAGGGCGGAAGATGAACGCGCCCCGATTCGCAAAGCTCGCCGGCGCGTTGCTCGCCGAGCAAGAGCATCTTCGTGAAGAAGCGGAGGCTGCACCGCCGCCGGTCGACACGAAAGATCGCGCGCATGCGATCAAAGCGATCGAACGCGCGATCGCCGAGCGCGCCAAAAAGAAAATGCGCGTGCGTTGGATGCTGGGTGCTGCGGCAATCGCAGCGTCGGTCATGGCCATCGCATCGACGAAGATGCTGATGCATTCGCACGCCGACGTGATTGCAGCGTCGATCTCGTCCACCGAAACCATCTCAGTCGCCTTGGCGCACGCCACCGGCAACGTCTCGGTGACGTCTCCGAATTCACCGGTCGGCGCGGGCGTGGAAGGCGCAAATGTGGCTGCCGGAAGCCGAATCGTGACGCACGACGGTGGTCATGCGGTGCTCGCGCTTTCGACCGGAACGCGTCTCGCGATCGACGACACGAGTGATTTTTCGGTGGTTGAAGAGGACGCGACACAGATTTTTTCTCTCGCGTCGGGCTCGATGCGCGCAGACGTCGCGAAGCTGAAACCAGGAGAGCGTTTCATCATTCGCACGGCAGATGCAGAGGTCGAGGTCCACGGCACCTCGTTCAGCGTTGGTGTCGTTCCCGCGGACGCATCGTGCGGAGGTGGGTCGACTACTCGTGTCAAAGTCTTCGAAGGTGTCGTCACAGTTCGTCATTCGGGTGACGAAGCGCGCATTCCCAAAGGTGATTCGTGGCCGGCCAACTGTGCAGCCACAGCGTCCGATCAGAACACTGACCAGAGCAACGCGACGAGCGCACCCGACACGGTTCTCGAATTGCCGAACGACGCGCCGCAAACTGCGCACGCCGCAGCAACTGCGCATGCGCCGCATGGAACGAATCACTCGAGAAAAACCGGCTCTTCGCCGCTCGCAGAACAAAATGACATTTTCGAAAGCGGGCTGACCGCCGAGCGCGACGGTTTGACGATGGGCGCGATTTCGGATTTCGAGCGTTACCTGTCGCTCTATCCGAACGGACCGCTTGCCGAGCACGCAGCGGTACGTCACATGAATTTGCTCCGCACCGTCGACAACACGCGAGCCGTTGCAGCAGCAAAAGATTATTTGACGCAGTACCCGAATGGATTTGCTCGTAGCGAGGCAGCGGCGATCGTGGCAGAAAAGCCGTGATGCATGCCCGAACGACTCTCGCTCTCATCGCGGGATTCGTTCTTTTGGTGAGCGGATGTGACGGCCAGTTTCGCTTCGACGATCTCGCTGACGGCGGAGCGGACACGACGACCGACGCGGGCAACGTCGACGCATCGAACGCGGGAACCGACGCATCGAGCACGAGCAGCAATTGCAAATTAGATGCAGACTGCAAGCTTTCGACGCTTCATTGCGACGTGGTCTCCGGCGCTTGCCTCGCATGCACGAACGACACGAATTGCGCGGCACCCACACCACGATGCGACGGCGCGCTTCATCGCTGCGTCGCGTGTGGCATCGACAAAGACTGCGGCGCGAATCAAAAATGCGACGTCACATCCCGACATTGCGTCACGCTCTGCAGCAGCGTGGTGAGTGACGACTGCCCCGACGACGAGCCGGTTTGCGATCCGACGCTCGGCCGCTGCTACCGATGCACATCCGACATCGAGTGCACATTCTCGAGCACAGACCGGACGTGCGACACGAACGACGGCCTTTGTGTCGGGTGTTTGAACGATTCGCAATGCAGCGGAACGACGCCGCGATGCGACCCGGTCGGCGAAGAATGCGTCCAATGCGTGCAGTCGTCCGACTGTTCGACGAGCGCGCCGCTGTGCGACCCCGCGCAGCTGATCTGTATTGCGGGATAACGTTAAGGTGCGTCGCGTGCGGAGTCGCGATACGCATTGGCAGATGAGAATGGCCTCCGCGTTCTTGCTCTCGCTCATTTTTCTTGGCTGCAGCCACGAGACAACGACGGTCGTCGCAATCCAAGACTCCGGCGATCCTGGCTGCAACGAAGCTCCGAGCATTTCGTGCAGCACGGTGACTCCGAGCGACACGAGCTGCACGGGCGGAACGACCGGAAGCGGCGCATCACTTCCGCTAGACGCGAGCTTTGCGCCTGGATGCCAAGCGTATTTTCGCGGTGCCGACTGCTCGTCACGCGGTTTCTGCACATGCGATCCGATAGACGACGCCGGAACACCGGCTCATTGGAATTGCCACGACACCGACGGCGGAACCTGAAAACGCAAGACCGTTGTCCGGCGCGGTCCAGTAAGTATTCGTGTTGCCGAGCATCATTGTACAATCCTCGGCTCGGAGGCTGGCCTCAATGAACTATCTCTTCGGCGACTCCACGCCGTCAGAGCTCACCTCGAATTTTCTCGAATTTTTTCGCGACGCCCTGGATTTCTCGGTGTTCGCGTTGCTCGCGAACGAGCGCATCAACGACGGCAAAGAGCGAATCGAGGCGCTGCGCGCGGAAGCCGGCGTCGAGATCGATCGACTGAACCGATTCATCACCACCGTCACCACGAACGTCGGTGCCGCAGAAAAAGCGGCGGGCGGCGCAGCAGATTCTCCGACGTCTCTTTGCGCGACGAACATCGGCGAATCAATCGCCCACGCAAAAGGCGCGACGGTCGACTCGATCAGGCAGAAGCTCGCCGCAGAAATCGCGCAGATCGAGGCCGAAGAAAACGCGACACGCGAGGCAACGGAGACGGCGCTCGCCACGCTTCTTCGTCCACACGATCCTCCCGACGCAAGAGCGACGATGCACGTCACGATTGAAGGCTCGGGCAGCTACGACTCACGACGCGAGGTGCACGCGGGGTTCGGGCTCGATTGGATTTTCGACCTCGCCATTCCCGACGGCCATATTTGGAGCGCACCGCTTCGTGTCGAACGCATCGTGCCGCAGCTGGAGATTCGCGCGCCGCAGCTTTCGGGTTTTTTCAGCAAGGAAGTGAAGATTCGGCCGCAAAAAATTGCTCGCTACGTCGTCACCGACTTCAGCGACGACGGCAGCATGGTGACGATCCGAATGCGCGCAGAGCTCGGCACGGAAGCCGGATTCGACTTCACGGTCGAGGACGAATGGGTAAAAGGAACGCGCGTTGGTGAGGCCGACGACGCCTCGGTGGGCCCGTTCGACATCCACACCGACGACACACCGAAGCTCATCGAGCTCGCAGAAAAACTGAGGGCCACCGCACCGGAGCTCGAGCAAAAACAGCTTCGCTCGGCAACGGTTGGCGAAGCCAAATTTGCGGCACTTCCAAGCTTCGTCACCTTCGTCGAAAGCTTCGTCGCCATGATGACGCCGATCGTTCGCGAGATCTCCGAACGATCACTGACCGCCAACGAGCTCGTGATCCGACGCGCTCTTTCCAACGATCGTCGTGAGGAGATTTTCGTCTCCAAGAAAACGCTGCGCGAAAAATATGCAGAGCTCGACGCACGCCTGCGCGCGGTCTTCGCGCCGCTCGGGCTCGACGCACCAACGCCATCGCAACGACCACCGAACGCAAAGACCACTAGCGAAAAACCGCCGGTGCGCGCCGAGCTTCCGAAATCGTTGCCGCCGCCTGCGGCCATTCCGAGCCCGCCGCCACCACCATCGTCGGCGATGAAGACGATGCCGAAAGCCCGCATTTCCTCGTCTGATTTGAAGACACTGCCAGTCTCCACGATCACGTCGCCAACGGCAGTGTCGTCGCCAGCGATGTCGGCACCACCGACTGCCCCGTCGTCGCCAGCCGCGCTCGCGTCGCTTTCTTCCGCTGCACGACCTGCGACCTCGTCGGCGCCAGAAATAAAAATGACCGACGACCCAAGTCGCAATCAGGTGCTGGTGGCGGCGCTGAAAAAGATCGCACTGCTCTCGCGCAACGGCCGCACCGACGAGGCCTATCGCGAATACGCAACGCTGTTTTCGAGCGCGGCATTCTCCGATTATCGTCCGGACGATCAGCGCGCCGCTTTGAGGCTGATGGTGCTCGCGAAGTCCCCGCCCCCGACGAGCGACATCGTGCGCGAGGCTCATCGCGCGGCGCTTGGTCGCATCGACGCGCTCGTGAAATCGTCGAGCGAGCCCGCCGACTACGAGCTGCTCGGCATCGCGCATGTCGTTCTCGAAGACGCCACGGCAGCAGGCGAAGCGTTCTCGAAGGCGCTCTCGATCGAGCGCGCAAAAAATCCGCAGTCGGAGCTGTGCGGAAACTTGATGAAACGCGTGGCGGCTCTTTGATGTGATCGAATCGATCGCAGGGTGATCGATTCGATCCAAAAGCCGAAGTCACACAGCTCACGATCGCCCTGTTTCTTCAGCAGATCACACACCTCGCCTCATGGCACACACGGTGCTCTTTTCCTGACTCGGGAGAGTGATCATGAGCTTCGAACAAACTTGGATTCGTTCCTTTGCAATCGTCGGCTGTGTTGCGGCGTCGCTGATGGTGGGTTGCGCATCGCAAAGCCCCGACGACGCGAGCACTGCTACCAGCGATCTTTCGGCTGACGATCAAGCGCTCGGCGCTTGTCCGAACACGCCGCCGGTCGACGGATCGGCGTGCTCGTCGAACGGGCTCGGTTGCAGTTACGGCGACGACGCGCGCTTCGGTTGTCGCACACAAGCCATCTGCAATACCGACACCGGCAAAAAGCGTTGGGAGGTCGAAGTCGCCGCGTGCCCCGAGCCTCCGCCCAGCTGTCCGGTCAGCGAGCCCAAGAGCTCAGCGAAGTGCGGCGACAAAGTTCTCGGTCTCACGTGCGTGTACTCGAATCACGCGTACACGTGCACGCCTTGCTCCGGCACGTTGTGCTTCCAACAAACTAGCTGGTCGGAAACGGACCTCGACGCAGCCTGCCCGACTGCCGTTCCGAACCTCGGCTCTTCGTGCAGCACGCCGCACTTGTTCTGCAACTACAACGTTTGCGCCGACGATCAGATCCCGCCGAATCAATGGGCGTACGGAATCGGCGAGCGCTGCGATCAGGGGCAGTGGCAATTCTACGGCGGAAAACAAGTCTGTTTGTGATGCGCCGGTGTTGCCAGTGGTGCTACGAGGCCGGCCGCCTGGATTGTCGCAACCAGCGGCGTCTGTTATTTTCCGTGTGTTGATGAATCCGCAGCGAGGCGATGCACCACAGATCGTCGGGCACTACACCTTGCATGGTGAAATTGGCGGCGGCGGAATGGCGACCGTCCACTTCGGGCGCGTCGCTGGTGCGATTGGATTCAGACGCACCGTTGCCATCAAACGACTGCATCGCGATTTCGTTCGTGACCCCGAGTTCGTCTCGATGTTCATGGACGAAGCGCGCGTTGCGGCTCGCGTACGACACCCGAACGTCGTGCAGACGATCGATGTCGTGCTCGACAATGGCGAGATATTTCTTGTCCTCGAATACGTCCACGGCGCTTCGCTCGCGCAGCTGATCAAAGCGGCGGTCGCGCAAAAAGCCATCATTCCGGCGCCGGTCGCAGCAGCGATCATCAGCGGGGCGCTCCACGGTTTGCACGCCGCTCATGAAGCGACCGACGAAAACGGCGAGCCGCTCGACATCGTGCACCGCGACGTGTCACCGCAAAATATTTTGGTCGGCTCCGACGGCGCCACGCGGGTGCTCGATTTCGGAATCGCCAAAGCCGCTGGTCGATCGCAAATCACGCGCGAAGGACAAATCAAAGGCAAGCTCGCGTACATGTCGCCCGAGCAAGTCACGGGCGTGAACGTCACACGCAGATGCGACGTGTTTGCGGCGTCGATCGTTTTTTGGGAGATGCTTTGTGGTCAGCGTCTCTTTCGATCCGAGACCGAAAGCGAAACGGTCGCCATGGTCATGGCTGCCGAGATCAAACGACCGAGCACGCTTCGACCGGAGCTCGCGCCTCTCGACGACGTCGTCATGCACGGCCTCGCGCGCAATCAGATGGATCGCTTTCAGACCGCACGCGACATGGCCCGCGATCTCGAAGGGGCCATAAAAATAGCCTCGCCGCTCGAAGTTGGCGAATGGGTCGAGGCGCTCATCGGCGATGAGCTCGCGGCACTTTCCGAGCGCATCGGTCGTCTCGAGAAAGAAAAGGGCCGGCGCATCACGCCGTCGCCCGACGCGGTGGATCCGGAAGAACGATCGAGCATCGTCACGCGTCGCGAGCGACCGCTGTCTTCCGATCCGTTGCTACCCGAAACGCAAACGGCATACGAAGAAGCGCCGCTCGTCGCGTCCGAGCTCGCTACTTCGCCTACCACGTCATTGCGAAGAACGCGTTCGATCGGCATCGCTCTCCTTTTGGTTGTGTGCGTCGTTGCAGTCGGCATCGTCGCAAAGCTCTCGGCGCATCCATCCGATTTTTCGACGCCGATCGCGCCGGCGTCCGCGATCGGCGCGTATCCGATCACTGCGAGTGCGAGCACGCCTCCGGGAGCACCTCTCGATTCTGCAACGAACGCGAGCGTGGCCGTTTCTGCGCTTCCTCGTTCCGTGGTCGCGCCTTCGCATACGCATCACGCCAGCGCGCCCGACACGCAGCCTTCCGCATCTCCGGCTGCTTCGGCGTTGCCTGCTCCAACCGGATCTGCCCTTCCAGATTGCAGTGAGCCCAAGTATGTCGGCGACGACGGCCGCATTCATTTCAAAGCGGAGTGTTATCGTTCGGGTAGCGCTCCATGACTCGCTCGACCGCGCTCGGACTCGTCTTGATCACGGCTTTCGTCGCAGACGCAAACGCTGCTCACGCGGCCGGTGACGTCGAAGGCTGCATCGCCGCTTCCGAGGACGGACAAAAGCTTCGCGACGACGGTCACTACTTGCGCGCACGCGCGAGCTTCGCCTCCTGCGGACACGAGGCATGTCCAACCGAGATTCGCGCCTACTGCGTGCAAGCGCTCGACGACGTCGACCAACGCACGCCGACCGTTGTTTTGTCGGCTAAATCGCGCGGCAACGAC
>JBDTFL010000575.1:0-3969 GCA_039937955.1 Polyangiaceae bacterium
AACGAACTGCCGCACTGTAGGTTTCGCGCTGGAACGACGAACGACGAATCATCACCGTGGCAAGATCACCGAGCGTACCGCGCAGCCCCGAGCTGAGTGGCGCGAGCGCACGCGCGCAACCGGCGACCTTTGGCTCGTTCGCGAGCTTTCGTTTCAGTGCTGCGTCGAGCTCACTCTCGATGCGGGCACGTGCCGTCTTGTCGAGGACTTCGGCGCGCGCGAGCGCCGGCTTGTTCGTTGTTGCACTGGCGCGCTCGACCTTGGGCATCGACTCACCATAACAGAGGAGAGCGACGCTCTGCGCGACTCAACGTGATCAAAATCAAAAATGAACGACGAATATATATCGCTTGATTTCGGTTCCATTTTTCACGCCGAAATTGAGATCACCGGCGGTCACGTTTGCATTCGTCACGGCCTCTGCGACCTCGAGCAAATGATTCGCCGGATCGAGCCACGCACAACGTGAGCAGCTCGCAGTCTCGGCCTCTGCGGCGGCGGCTGGTATGACACCTTGATCGTCGGACGCTGCGGTCACGTTCGGATTGGTCGCGGGCGCTTTTTGAAAAAAGGTCGTGCCTCCCGTGATCGTTATTTGCGTGGAATTTCCCGCGTAAATGCGTACTTCCATTTGGGATGCATAGACGGCCGCCGGAATTGGAAGAGTGCCCGTGGTCGCCGAAAAAAGTGATTCGACGTGCGCGTCGAGCATCGGAATGATGGCGCCTTCGAGCGCATAAATCGGAACGGTGTCGAGCGGCGCATTCGCCGTGATGGTCGCGTTGCCGGTCACGCGCGCGTTGGTCCAAAAATCGTAGTAGGCGGGGTCCGGTAAATATACCGGGCGCGACGTCAGACCGCGATGCACCACGGGCGCGACGAGCAGCGAATCGCCGAACATGTACTCGTCGCTGATTGCATAAACATTCGGATCCTTCGCGTGGCCGATGAACAGATGTCGCATCACCGGCAGGCCCGTCGCGCGCGCTTCGTTCACCGCGACCTGCAGATACGGAATCATGCGCGTCTTGTAGCTCGCGTACATGCGGTACGTGTCGGTCGACTCTTGGTCGTTCCAGATTTGCCAACGCTCGCTCGACGGACCGGTCCCTGCCCCTTCGTTCTCGTCGTGCATGTCTGCGGAAAATGCGCCGAGCTCGGTCCACCGCAAGTAGAGCTCTTTGTCGGGCGGCGGATTGTACAGATAGTGGTAGCCCGAAATATCCGACGACCAGAGCGGCATGCCCGACAGACCCGAGTCGAGCGCGTTGATGAGCGCGGATGGCAGTCCTTGCGCGAGACCGAAATCGGTCGATTGATCACCGGCCCACAACATCGGCACGAGCCCGCCGGTTCCTAAAACGTTCACGGGCACGGTGCCGTTTCCCGTGCTGCCCGAGTAACCGGAACGCACGAAAATAAGGCGATCGGGGCCCACGACGTCCATCGCGGCTTTTTGATAGAGGTTCGTATAAACGTTGTGCGCTTCGGCGCCGAGCATGCCGTTGAACATCACGGCGTCGAGCGGAACGTATTCGGCGAAGTCGTACATCCAGCCGTCCCAGCCGTCGTCGAGCGCGCCCTGCATTTTGCTTTGGAACCATTTCACGGCGGCGGGATTCGTGAAGTCGACGATGCCGGCGTTGTAGGGCGTGTCGAGCATCAAGTAGGGCGTGCCGTCGGCGTGCTTCACCAAAAAACCGCCGGTGACCGCCTCGCTGTATTCGGGTACGGCCGAGTCGGCGACGAATGGACAGAAGTAGGTGATCGCTTTGAACCCGCGCGCATGAATGTCGGCGGTGACGGCCTTCAATTGATCATGCGTGGTGGTGCCGAGGCCGTGCGGAAAATAATGGAACGCGGTGTCGATGGAGCTCGTCGGAATTTGATTCGCGCGAAGCTTCTCCATCTCGTCGGTGCCGATATTCGCGCGACGACGCGGCGCCAAAAACCAATCCGAGATGGGCGGCGGACGACCGGTGATGGCGGTGAGATCTTCTATGAGCTTGGCCGGCTCCGGATCGACGAACACGATTGCGTCGAACGTCGACGTCGTTGCTTCGATGCGCCAAGCGTCCGGCCTCTCGTCGCCCAGGTGATAATTCGCCCGATTGGTCGTGTTCTGAAAAATGCCGAAGCCGCGCGGCGACATGAGCCAAGGCACTGGAACGTGCGTCATGTCCGGTCCATTGGGCGACGGGTTCGACGACGAAATCGGCGTATTTTCCCCGTGTCCGAAGCCATCCTCTTCGACGACGGTTCGCAGCTTTTGGCCGCGCTCGTCGGTGTAGACCGCGCGCTCCCCGAAGCCGAGGAAGTGATCGTCGTCGTGCATTTTGAACGCGAGCGACACGCGATTGATCGCAGTGTCGTCGGTGTCGGTGCCGCCGCCGGAATGCGAAACGGTGGCGATGATGCGAATGCCTCCGTTCACCGTCGAGTCGCCGAACACGATCTTTCCGGTATGCGCGCCGTCGCCGTCTCCCGAAAGTGAAAGCGTGAGCTGGCCGTTGTCGGTGCTCACGCCGGACAGCTGCATCTTCTGGAACGGATTGTCGGTGCCGCGGTAGTAGTCCCAGCCGTAGATGATGGTGGGTCCGGTCTCGTCGACGTTGTGCGTGTATGCGAGCGATCCGTATGCCGGGTCATCGGTGATGGCTGCGGATTCGAGAAGGACATTTCCGGTCGCGTCCTCGATCGCAAACGAAAGCGGGCTCGCCGTGACGACCACTTTTGCGGTGCCGCTCGGGTTCGTCCACGTCGTCGTTTGTGGAGCTCCGGTAACACCACTGCTGCTCGATCCGCAGTCGAAGCCGGTCGCAAATGCTGCAGCACCCGCGAGCGCAAAAATGCGCAACGCGAACGAGCGATGTTTCGATTTCGACTGCACCATCATCTGAAGCTTGCCTCCGAAATCACCTTGGCGCCCGAATCACCGAGAGCTTCACCATTTCACCATCGACGTCGATTTCGGCTGAATCCGCGATCTCGGCGATTGCAATTTCGACCGCGAGCACCTCGGTCATCATCGCATCACGGTGCGCCACGAGTACGCGTCGTACGCGAGGTGAGCCGCTGATGGTGACGAGAATGCGATCGGTGTAGTCGAGCTCCATTTCTTTACGTGCATTCTGCAAGCGATTCAAAAGCTCGCGAACCAAGCCCAGGTCGAGCAGCTCTTCGTCGAGCTTCGTCTCGAGAACGACGACGCCCACCTGCGCGCCGGCCGCTGCAAATCCTTCTTTGGTCGTGAACGAAATTTCGAGGTCGGCGGCGGTGAGCTCGATTCCCGAGACCGTGATTTTTCCGGTCTTGCCGAGCTCGGTATGCATGGCGGCGATGTCCTCGACCGACGTCTTCGCCATGACCGCTTTGATCTGTTGCGCTTCTTTGCCGAGACCGCGCTGACCGAGCGCGCGAAAGCTCGGTTTGATCACGTAGTCGACCAGCTCACGAACTTGCGCGCCGGTAATCACCTCCACGCCGAGCACGTTGAGCTCTTCGCGGATCATCTCTTCGTGCCGCGTGATGGCCGCGCGAGCCTCGGCGCTCTCGGCGATGATCTTCGCCGAACGCAACGGTTGACGAACGCGCTGCTTCGCTTGCGTGCGTGCTTGCAAACCGAGGCTCACCACCGCGCGCACGATCTGAATGCGCGAGGACAAATCTTCGTCGATTTCGGCCAAATTCGGCTTCGGAAAGCTTGTAAGATGCACGCTTTCTTCGGGCGTCGTCTCTTCTTCGCGCTCGAGGCCGATCACCAAATTTTGGTACATCGTCTCCGCGAAGAACGGCGTGAAGGGCGCGATGAGCTTCGACGTTTCGACGAGCACGTCATAGAGCGTGAAGAGCGCGCCCGCTTTGTCGTCGTTCCAACCGGCCGACCAAAAACGCTCGCGGCTTCGGCGTACGTACCAATTCGAGAGCGCGTCGATGAACGTCTGCAGCTTCTGCGTGGCGCCGTAAACG
>JBDTFL010000576.1:0-3423 GCA_039937955.1 Polyangiaceae bacterium
GGATTTCGATCATGCGAGAGCGGTACCGGCCATCAGCGCAGTCGTCAACTCGGCGCCGCGTTCGACGCGCTGCTTTAGCTACGGTTGCGGGCGATTGACGACGTCGCTCTGAAGCCGCTCGAACGAAACCCAATGCCAGAAGAGAAAGTTTTGCTCGGTCCGCGCGCTGCCCCAGGAAACGCAAGCGTCGCCTTCGCACATTCCTGATCCGAAGGCCGAGACATTCAGCGGCTCGCCGGTGCGCGCATCGAATGCCGAAGGTGGAAGCGTTTTTCCGGCGTCCATCGGCTTCGGGTTGTGCGGCAAATCGAGGACGAGCACTTCGCGCACTTCGATCGCGTCACCGACTTCAGTCGCGTTCACGACATAGTGCGCGAGGCTAGGACCGACGATCGCGACCGGTGGCTCGCTCTGTCGAGGACAATCGTCGATCGAATTTACGGGGTCGCACGGCGGGTTCACGATCACGTCACTCGAGGTGACCCGCGTTCCGAGCCAAGGTGCGAGCAGCGCGGCTAAATCTCTTCGCGCGCTCGAGCGAAAAGTGAAATTAGGCCATAAATGCCCAGTGATCGTGAGCCTCGGCCCTCGATGAAGGACGCTGATTCCGAAGCGCGGATCATCGACTGGCGAGATGAAAGCGAGACCGTCATCCCATTTTTTCAGCGCTGCTGATCGCGCCAAACCCATCAGCGCAAGATGCGTGTCGATGAAGCTCTGGGCCTGCTCGAGGTCCTGCGACGAGAGGTCATCTCCATCCTCCACATTGCGGGTGGCTTGCGCGAGGTAGCCCGACGGTCCTAGCGAGAGCATCCACGGCGCGACCTTCAGCGCGTCCGCGCGATGCTGCAATTCCTCTTTCGAGATGCGTCGAAATCTCGTTGGATAAATTTCTGCCGGCTGCACCGCGTGAGACGTGCCCCACCCTTCACCCCACGACGACGCATCGTAAGGCGACGGTCCAACGGCGCCACATGCCGTCACCGAGAGTGATGCGAGCACCAAGATCCAAGACCGCATCGGCGTTTGGATCTTACCCGGTGACCAGCGAGCGCGAAAACCGCCTATTTTCTCGAGCGACGACGCATCATCGCGACGGCGCCGGCCACGAGACCGAAGAACAAGAAGCCTGCTCCGCCTTGCTGCGACGTCGTTGGCGCTGCCGAGCAACCGCCACTTGATCCGTTCGCCGCATTCGCGTCGCCGTTGTCCGAAGGAACGTCATCCGCACCCGCATCGGAATCCGCTGCCGAAGCGGGCACCGCCCCGAGATCCGATCCCGCGTCACTATCGATCGGCGTTCCGACCCCTGCGTCGGCGTCGACCGGTGATGGCGGCGGATCCGCATCGAGAACGTAGATCGCGGTGTCACCTACCGTTTGAACGAGCGTTGGCTCGAGCGGCAGCGCCGATCCGTCGGTGTATGCGGCAGCTTCCGCGTCGGTCCATGCGACCGTCTTCAATGCATTGAGCTTCCACGCCGCGAGCGACGCCGCGCTCTGCACATGACGTTTCGTCGTTCCGTCGACGAGATAAATCGCGCCGTCACTCGCAGTGCGTCCAAGCACGCGACCCGCGGGCCAATCGGTTCCGACGGTGTGCGTCGCTGTGTCGGCGGCCGTCATCCAGCGTTCCGATGTGTGCTGATCGAACGCCCATGCGGTGAGCTCGGTCTCGGAAGGAATGTGTCGGAGCAATCCCGCGGGCGCAGTCGTCGGCGCGCACGTCGCGCTCCGCGGTGCGTCGGTGAGCTCGACCGCTTTGCCGTCGCTGACTTGATGCGCGTACGCGTAAACCGGATGCGCGTGCGTATCGCAGTAGAAAAGCGGCGTTTTGAGCGAGTATCCGTGATCGGCACCAGCGCCCGTCGACTTCGCAACATCGGGTCGCGAGAGATTCGCAGTGACCGCGACGCCGTAACCCACGCCTGCTGCACCACCGAAATACACGTCGACCGAAAGCGCGTGCGTCGGTGCGTTCAAATCCGCTGCCCAACCTACGACCGCGGTCGTCGCGCTGTCGAGATAGCCTTCGACCTTGACCGGATCAGCGGCGTAGCCCGCTTTCAATTGCGCGAGCGTTCCGTTGAAGACGTCGTGATCGAGCGTGCCATTACCATCCGAATATTGCCACACGACCCAGTTCGTCCAGCCGCTCGGAACCGACGGGCACGTCTCGCCGTAGCCGGCGATCCAAAGCGGATATTTTCCGAAGCCGCTGCCGAGATTGGTTTGGAGAAACGACGCGTAGCTGTAAACGAACGGGCGTTTGCCGGTGCCGGCTTCGACGAGATCGAGCCAGTGCTGCGCCTTCGCACGAATCGTCGCGGGTGATTGTCCGCCAGTGACCTCGATGTCGAGCATGACGGGCAAGTCGCCGGCGCCGAGCTTGCCGACTTTGCTGATGACGAGATTCGCCTGCGCGACCTCGCTCTCGCCGGGCTCGAAAAATTGATACGCGCTGCGCAGCGTGTTCGACGATTTCATGCGCGCCCAGTTGCCCGCGAACTGGGAGTCGATGTTGCCGAGACCATCCGAGATGCGTGCCGCTCCGAAATCGACGTTGGCTCCGGCCCAGTTGAATGCGCCTTGGTAAACGGAGACGTCGCGACCTTGCGTCGGGCCGCTCGTCTGCGCGCCGCACACGCGCGTGAGTGCGTCGTCGCTGCTGCCGGTCGTGCTGTCTTCTCCAGGTTGAGAGCTGCAGCCAGAGATGATCGCAGCGAGACAGAACGTTGCGGCGGCGGGATATGAAAACTTGAGGCGCATGCCTTCTACATAGCGAAGGCCGTGCCGTCCTATGGATCGCATAAAACCGCTATTTTTCTCGATTGAAGTCGATGGATCCCGATGGACCCCTCGCCGCTCGTCACGAAGGCCCGTCGACGTTCGCGCGCCTGCGAAATCGCGAGCTGGATCGCAATCGATCCGATTCAGCGACGACGACGAAGCTTCGTGATCGCGAGGCCGATCATCGCGAGGAAGAAAAATCCGGAGTCACGCGAACGCGAATGCGAGCCCGCGTTTTGGGCGCGCGCCATCGTGCATCCGCCATCGTCACCGCTCGATGCGTCTGGTGCGAGCGGAGCAAGCGCGGGAGGCGGGCTCGTTTCACCGCCGTCGATCGCCGGGTGTGGCAGAGCGATCGACGCGTCGGATTTTTCACCGGCGTCAGGCGCGCTCGGACCTGCATCGACTTCGAGCGGACCGGCATACGTGTCTTTCAACGTGGCGAGCGATCCGTTGAAGACGTCATGGTCGAGCGAGCCGCTGCCGTCCGAATATTGCCAGACGACCCAGTTGGTCCAGCCGCTCGGCACCGATGGACACGACTCGCCGTAGCCGGCGATCCACAGCGGATATTTTCCGAAGCCGCTGCCGAGATTGTCCTGCAGAAAAGACGCGTAGCTGTAGACGAACGGAC
>JBDTFL010000577.1:0-3720 GCA_039937955.1 Polyangiaceae bacterium
ATTTTGAGCAGCGGACCACGCGCCACGAAGGAGCGGCACGGCTCGCTACGCGCAGCGATCGATTGGTCGTGGGCTACGTGCGAGGAGTGGGAGCAGCGCGCGCTGGCCCAAGCATCGGTGTTCGAAGCGGGATTTTCGCTCGAAGCTGCAGAGGCCGTGATCGACGTGGGGGTCAGCCCGCTCGACGCAATTCAGGCGCTCGCCGACAAATCACTTTTGCGGATGTACGAGCCCGAAGAATTTCCGGGTGAGACTCGCTACAAAATGTTGGAGACGGTTCGCGAGTACGCAGCCGAGCGACTTGCATCCTTGCCCGACCGCGCGCCCGCGCGTGAACGACACGCTCGCTACTACTTGAGGATCGGCACCGATTGGGAGGCGCAAACGTGGCATGGCGGCGTGGAATCTCCGCGCAGGCTCGCACTCGAGCTCGAAAACTTGCTGAGTATTCATACGCGTGCGCGTGCCGAGAAATCGCAGAACGCACTCGATGCGGCGATCGCTCTCTTTCCGATTTTTGTCACCCGCGGACCATTCGACGTTTTCGTGAGCTTGCTCGATCCCAGGCTCGACGAGCCGCTTCTCGCGAACGCGCCCGCCGATTTGCGCGCGCGCTATTTGATCGTGCGCGGTCGGTCCCGCCAAGTCACCGGACGCCGCGCGGAAGCCGCAGCGGATTTCTCGAATGCGCTCCGTGAGGCGCGAAAGACCCAGGACGCGATCCTCACGGCGCGCTCGCTCGTTTATGTCGGAACGGCAGAACGGCTCGAGGGCCGACTCACCGACGCACGCGATCGGTTCGAAGGTGCACTGCGTTTGTTCGAGGAAAAAGGCGAGGCGCGTGCGTCAGCGGTGGTGCTCAGTGCTCTAGGCGCCATCGATTTGGTCACCGGAAATCTCGGTCGAGCACGTCTCACGCTGCTTCGCGCGATCGACACGTTGGCGTCGCTGGGCGATCGCTCGGCGCGCGCGATGGTGCAAATCGATTTCGGTCTGGTGGAGCAAGAGCTCGGCGATCTCGATGCGGCCCGAACCGCGCTCGAGCAAGCACTCCTCGTTCACACGGAGATCGGCAATCGTCGGTTCATGGGAATTGCGCTCGGGTATCGCGCCGGCGTCGAGCTCGAAATGAATCACGTCGCGACCGCGCGCTCGCTTTATGAAAATGCACTGTCGACCATTTCCGGAATTGGAGATCCGAAGCTCGAGGCACTGTTCGGAAGCGCGCTCGGCGTCGTGCTCGCAAAGTCCAATTCGCTGACCGAGGCTGAAACGGCATTTGCGGCAGCCGAACGCGCCGCCACGCTGCAAGGCGAAGCGCGCATCGCAGCGACGGTGACGATTCATCGCGGTCATCTCGACATCGCACGGAAAAAAAATCCGCTCGCCGAAGCTAGAAGGGCATCGGCCGCGGGTCTCGTCGAGCAATCGGACGACGTGCGCTTTGCATTGCGGATCCTCGACGCCGCACTCGGAAAGACCGTAATTTCTGCCGATTCGTCACGTCCACCCGCGCTCGTGGTCGCGCGTGATGCCACTTGGTTTCACGCACCGAACGCAGACGCACGCACCGAACTCGGAAAACGTTTGAGCTCGAAACGCATTTTGATGGAGCTCGTTCGCAAGCGAATCGACGCGCCCAATGTTCCGATCTCGCGAAACGATCTCGTTGCGATTGGATGGCCCGGTGAAAAGCTCGACCAAGATGCCGGCTTCAATCGGCTCGGCGTCGCCCTCTCCGATCTTCGTCGCGCGGGCCTACGCAACATCCTGCTTCATCGTGAAGGCGGACACTTGCTCGATCCGGAAATACCGATCGTCCTCGAGTGACTCAAGCGAGTGTTCGCACTGACGCTTCGCGTGCCCATTGCCGCGTTTTAGCGACGCGCACGAAACCTTTCGGATCGGATGCGTCGACGATTCCCCCGTCTTTTCCCAATCCCGCGCGTTTCATGAGCGATCGTCCGCCGTCGTCGACAGCTATCGCTTTGAGATGTCCGAAGGCGTCGCGAACGAAATCGATCGCCGCGCTCTCTTTCATGAGCGCCTCGGCACCCTCGGCAGAGAGAACGACCGCGACGGCATCGAACAGGACTGATGGTGTTCCGGCGAGCTGACCATCCACGGACAATTGGGATCCGTCATCGAGCTTCGTCGATCCGATTTTGGGAGCGATGATTTTCGGTGTGGCGCCAGCGTCGGTGACTGCCTTCGACAAGGCTTTGATCACTTTCGCGCTCGAGCCCTCCGAAATGAAAATCCTCACCGCACGCCCTTCGAGCGTGTCTTTCATCTTTCCGATGATCTGGAGCGCGGGAGACGACTTCATGTCGAGCGTCGGTGCCGCAGCGGCTGCTTGCGCCGGAAGCGATTTCATCGCGAGCCCGTCGGCCACACGCTTCGCGAGATCTTCGTCGATGTTGCGCAGGTGACCGACCAGCGCTTCGCGAATGTGCGGCGCCTCGACTTTGGAGAGCTCGAACACCAACGCCGACGCCAAGTGGGCTTGCTCGAATTTGGTTTGGCTTCGATAGAAGAGGCGCGCTTGCGAATAATGATCGGCGAACGCCTCTGCACGCACGCGGCCCTTCGCACCATCCTCCTCGACCGGCGCGCTCCGAAATCCTTCCGGGGTTTCTCGGGGCGAATTTTTCGAGAGCGAATTCGGCTCGTAATTCACGCGCCCTTTCGGACGTTCCATCTGCATGTGACCGTCTCGCTGATGATTCGCAAATGGACATTTCGGCGCATTTATCGGCAATTGGTGAAAATTCGGCGAGCCCAATCGCGAGAGCTGCGTGTCCAAATACGAAAAGAGGCGGCCCTGCAAAAGCGGGTCGTTCGAAAAATCGATCCCCGGAACGAGGTGCGACGGACAGAACGCAACCTGCTCGGTTTCCGCAAAAAAATTGTCCGGGTAACGATCGAGCACCATGCGACCAATCACCGTGAGCGGCACGAGCTCTTCGGGGATCAACTTCGTGGAGTCGAGATGATCGAACGGAAATGCGTCAGCCTCCTCTTCGGTGAAGAGCTGCACCGCCAATTCCCATTCGGGGAATTTTCCGGCTTGGATCGAATCGAAGAAGTCGCGCCGATGAAAATCCGGATCGGCACCCGCGATCTTCACCGTCTCGTCCCAAATCGTCGACTGAAGCCCGAGCTTGGGTCGCCAATGAAACTTCACGAAGGTCGATGCGCCTTTCGCATCGAGCAGCCGGAACGTGTGAATGCCGAAGCCTTCCATCATGGCGAGCGATCGCGGCAACGTGCGATCACTCATGATCCACATCACCATGTGCATGGTCTCGGGGCTCAGCGAGATGAAGTCCCAAAAGTTGTCGTGCGCGGTCGCCGCCTGCGGAAATCCGCGATCCGGCTCCATCTTCACGGCGTGCACGAGGTCGGGAAACTTGATCGCGTCTTGAATGAAGAAGACCGGGATGTTGTTACCGACGAGGTCCCAGTTGCCTTCCCTGGTGTAGAACTTCACAGCGAAGCCGCGCACGTCGCGAGCGAGGTCGAACGAGCCCTTGTTGCCGGCGACGGTAGAAAAGCGGACAAATACCTCGGTCCTTTCCCCGGCGCGCTGGAACAGGTCAGCCTTGGTCAGCTCGGGAATGGGCGCATACGTCTCGAAGAAGCCATGTGCCCCATAACCGCGGGCGTGCACCACCCGCTCCGGAATGCGCTCATGGTCGAAGTGAAAAATCCTCTCGC
>JBDTFL010000578.1:0-3028 GCA_039937955.1 Polyangiaceae bacterium
CTCGAGCTGGATCGCCATTTCGCGCGCCGTGGCGAATCGATTCTTCGGATCGCGTGCGAGACCTTTGAGCACGAGCTCGTCGATCCCTTTCGGCAAATCTTTGGCGTAGTTGCTCGGCGGCTCGATATTGGGCGACTTGATGCGCGCCAGCACCGCAGATTGATAGTCGGCATCGAAGAGCCGCTTGCCCGTGAGCACTTCCCAAAGAACGATGGAAGCCGCAAAAATGTCGGTCCTTCTGTCGATCGTCGATTCGCCGGTGAGTTGCTCCGGCGACATATATGCGAGCTTGCCTTTCAGATCGCCGTCTCGCGTGTGATACGAGCGCGTCTCCGCTTTTGCGATACCGAAGTCGAGCACGCGCGCGACGCCGTCGGTACCGACCAGCACGTTTTGCGGCGACACGTCGCGGTGAACGAGCTCGAGCTTCTCGCCTTTTTCGTTCGTCGCTTCGTGCGCCGCATGAAGACCGTGCAGCACGCCGACCATGATCGCCGCCGCGATTTTGATCGACATGCGCTCACCACGCGGAACGAGCGCACGCAGCAGCTTCGAGAGCGACTCGCCGCGGATGTACTCCATGACCAAAAAAACTTCGCCGTCGGTCGAGATGACATCGAGCGTGCTGACGACGTTCGGATGATGCACGCGCGCGGCGAGGCGAGCTTCGTCCAAAAACATCGAGACGAAATCGGGATCCTTCGCGTACTGCGCGTGCAGGCGTTTGATCGCCACCATCTTCGAGAAGCCGGCAGTGCCGCGCTGCCTTCCGATGTGCACGGTGGCCATACCGCCCGCAGCGATCTCGCCATGCAGCGTGTATCTGCCTCCCAGGCTCCACTCGAGAGCGTCGTCGAGCGACATTGATTTCTAGAAGTACCACGAAACCATGGTTCATCGGGAATCGTGCGCCATTTGCGCTCGCCGCAGTTTCTCGTAGTGTCGGCTGTGTCCGCGGCCATGCGAAAAATCGGAATCCGCACCCTGAACGCCGGACTGACCTTGGGCGCAGTTTTCCTGGCGAGCTGCTCCGGCCCGACAACGACGGGCCAGTACGTCGACGGATTTTTGGCTGTGAGCTCCATGACGGTCCAGCAAGTCGCGTCGGGAAATAATTCGGTGCTGCTCGTGAGCATCCAACTGGAAAACCAAAGCGCGAGCTCCACCGTCAACAACATGACCTACGCCAACTTCACGGTCGGTCAGACGTCGGCCAGCTTCATGGTCGTGTTCCCCACGAAAGCAACCGGCACCGGAACCTGCGACACAGAAGCGGCCTGGGACGTCGCGCCGGGCACGACCAAAGAAGTGCGCATGCGTTTGGACCTGAGTAATCCGCAAGCCGTATTGGATGTAGCATGCACGTTTGCGCCAGGAAGCGTCGGATTCGACTCTGCGTTGGAAACGGACGCCGCGCGATCCGGCGACGCGGTGCCAGACGATTTCACCGGTGCCGTTAAGATCGATTTGCAGGCGACACTCGATCCCGACGGCACGCACGCCTACGCCGACAGCAGCGCGTCGATCACGCCCCCGCAATGAGCCGCGCAAGCGATGCGCTCGTTGTCCGGAAAGCGTGGGCCTAGCTCGGCTTCAAGCGATGATCTCTTTCAGCGCGACGCCGCCGTCGGTGATGCTGATCGGACGACCAATCGGAGAAGTAACGCTTTTGTCGGGATTTAGGCCCAATTGCGTGGTGAGCGTCGCCATCAAGTTGGGAACGCTCGTGGATTTTTCGACGATCTTCGCGCCCGTTTGATCGGTTTTGCCGTAAGCGATGCCGCCGCGAATTCCGCCGCCTGCGAGCGCCGCGCTCCACACTCCAGGATAATGATCGCGGCCGTCGTTGGCGTTGATGTTGGGCGTGCGTCCGAACTCGCCCATGCACGCGACGATGGTGGAGCCGAGCAATTTTCTCTGCGCGAGATCTTTGAGCAGTCCCGAAAATGCGGGGTCGAGCATGCCCATCAATTTTTGGGTGCGTCCGAAGTTGTCGGTGTGCGTGTCCCAACCATCGAGCACGACCTCGACGACGCGCACGCCCGATTCGACGAGCCTCCGTGCGACCAAGCAGCCGCGACCGAAATCGCTGTCGCCGTACATTGCGCGCGTGGCGTCGGTCTCTTTCGAGACGTCGAAGCTGGCGAGCTTGGGGCTGTGCATCATGCGCACCGATTCTTCGTAGACCGCGCGGCGACCTTCGACTTGCTTGTCGTTGTTCGCGCCGTAAAATTTTCCTTCGAGATCGTCGAGCAACGTTTCGCGATCGTGGAAGCGCGCGTCGTCGACGTCATGAAAAAATCCGACGTTGGACGGCGGCACCGACGCGTTCTGAACGATGAACGGGCTGTACTCTTTTCCGAGAAATCCGGCGCCGATGCTCGGTCCGCCGATACTCACGAAGTTCGGTAAATCAGCGCCTTTTACGCCTACTTCTTCCGCGACCCAGCCGCCGAGTGACGGATGTTGAATGGTGGGATTCGGCGAATAACCGGTGTGCACGAAGTAACGCGCGCGATCATGATTTCCTTCTTTGCTCGACATGCTGTTGATGACCGTCAGCTTGTCGGCTTGCTCGGCCAGCAATGGCAGGTGCTCGCATAACTGGATGTTGGGCGATTTGGTTTTGATCGCTTTGAAGCGCGCGGTCGTCGCGCCCGGCTTGGGGTCGAATGTGTCGATGTGGCTGGGGCCGCCGTTCATCCAGAGCACGATAATCGCTTTTGCGCGCGGCGCTTTCGCAGCGGCGGCGGTGGTTGCCGCAAAGGCCTCGTGCGAAAGAAATCGCGACGCGAGCATCGAGGCGATGCCGCCGGTTGCGCCTATGAGCAATTCACGTCGAGACAGAATCGGAAGCTTGCGCATGATCAATTCCCCTCAATGATTGAAGTTGAACTCGCTCGAGTTGAGCTGGGCCCACATCAAATCTTCGTAAGCCTGTCGTTTGGAGTCGACGTGCATGTTGTCGGTGCGCGCCTCGATTTTTTTCTCGATGCCCTGAAGCGGGTCGATGTTGGGAGCGCCTTTT
>JBDTFL010000579.1:0-2863 GCA_039937955.1 Polyangiaceae bacterium
ACGAAGGAGCCTATTTCCTCGGTCGCCGCGCGTTATGTGTATGATGCATGCATTCAGCGTGGCTTGCTGACCATGGCCTACGCGCCACGCATTCGTCTGCAGCCCTCACTCACGCTCGACGAAGAGACGGCCGCCAACGCCACCGCGATTTTGAAAGAAGTGTTCGAGCTCTGTGCGCGCGAAAAGTGGTGGCAGCTTTGATCGAGCGATTTGCTCGCCACGTTCGTGCGCTGTGGCCGGGCGTGAGCCTGCTCGCGATCGCGCCATTTTTGGGCTGGTTTTTACTCACCGTCGTCATCAACGGCGAGCGCCGCTTCGAGCTCTTTTTGATCACCGCGGTCTGCTTGATCTTGTCGCTCGGTAACGCGCGCACGAAGAAGTTGTTTCTCGGGCTCTACCCGATCGGCTTGCTCGCGCTCGTTTACGACAGCATGCGCTACTGGAAACAGATCGGCGTCACGGCCGAGCGCGTCCACATTTGTGATTTGCGATCCATCGACATGTCGATCTTGTCGGTCGACTTGGGCAACGGCGTCCGCGGATCGATCCACGATTGGTTTTTGATCCACCACACGACGTTTCTCGATGTGATCTGCGCCATCCCGTATGGCACGTTCATCTACTTCGACATCGCGTTCGCGATCTTTCTCTACACGCGCGACTACACGGCGATGCAGCGGTTTGGCTGGACGTTTTTGCTGCTCAACATCGCCGGCTTCACGACCTACCACATCTATCCGGCTGCTCCGCCTTGGTACTTCCACGCGCACGGCTGCGTCGTCGACCTTACCGCGCACGCGAGCGAAGGACCTCGCCTCGCGCACGTCGACGCTTTGATGGGTTGGAAGTATTTCGCTGGTTTTTACGGCAGATCGAACGATGTCTTCGGCGCAGTGCCATCACTCCACGTGTCGTATCCGCTGCTCGTGATCTTGTACGGTTGGCGCTTTTTCAAGACACCGCTGCGCATTTTCGTCGCTGCGTTTTTCGTCGTGATGTGTTTCGCCGCCGTCTATCTCGATCATCACTGGATCTTCGACGTGTTGCTCGGCATC
This sequence comes from Polyangiaceae bacterium, assembly GCA_039937955.1. Taxonomy (GTDB): domain Bacteria; phylum Myxococcota_A; class Polyangia; order Polyangiales; family Polyangiaceae; genus JAICXU01. Next base: position 1,056 of record JBDTFL010000579.1, read on the forward strand.
ACCTACACGCTTGCTGTTCATCACGGCGTGCGGCTGGTCTGGAATCGCGTTTCGCCGGTGCGGAAAAATAGTGACGTGAAGACCGCGACGCCTTTGACGACGGCGAATTCACATGGCGCGTGATGCTCGCACGCAAGCGGCTTACGTCCTCGGCACGTGGTTCGGCTGCGGCCGTACTCCGCTTGCACCAGGAACCGCCGGAACGATCGGCGCCATCCCTCTTTATTTGTTGGTGCGCCCGTTCGGCGTTTGGGCAGTTGCGCTTGCTGCGGTGGTCGCAACGGTGGTCGGTGTTTGGGCGTCTCACATCATCTGCGACGACTCCAAATTGAAAGATCCGCAGTTTGTCGTCATCGACGAAGTGGCCGGCGTGCTCGTCACGCTCTTGGTTGCGCCTTTCTCGTGGCACGGTGTTTTGGCTGGTTTCGTGCTGTTTCGTTTGTTCGACCAACTCAAGCCTTGGCCCGCCCGCGCCGCCGAAAAATGGCCGCGCGGTTGGGGCGTCGTCATGGACGACGTCTTCGCTGGCGTTTGGGGCATCGTCGTTCTTCTCGTGCTCGTGCATTTCAAGATCGTCACATGACCCGTACTGAACGTTACGTCGCGTGGGTTTTGCGCCACGGAAAAATCATTTGGATCATTGCGCTGCTGCTGGCCGTTCCAGCAACCGCGCGCACCGCGATGCTGTACGCGCATTTGAAGAGCGACGTGCAAGAGCTCTTGCCGCGCGAATCGGCCAGCGTGCTCGCGGTCGACGAGGTTCGCAAACGCATGCCGGGTTTGCAGTTTCTCGGTGTGGTAGTCGACACCGGAAACGCGGAGAACATCGCGGCGGGGGATAAATTCATCGACGACCTCGCGGCGCGCGTCCGAAAGTATCCGCCGGATCTGGTGAACTCGGTTCGTCTCGGCAACGAGGTCGAGAAAGATTTTCTCGAGAAGCATTCGGCGCTGTACACGGATCTGGCTGATTTAAAGACGATTCGTGCGCGGATCGAGGCTCGTCGCGATTACGACGCGATGAAGGCGACCGGCAATTTGCTCGACGACAGCGAAGCACCGCCGGCCATCGATTTTTCGGACATCCAAAAAAAGTACGACGAGCGAACACCGAAGACCGGCAAAGCGGACGGCACGCGCTACTCGAGCAAAGAGCTTCATCTCTCACTCATGCTCATCGAGGTCGGCTCGTATGCGACCGGCGACTCACACGCGAGCGACCTTTACAAAAAAGTTCAAGCCGACGTCGCGGATCTCGGCGGTCCCGCGAAGTACGCGCCGGGCATGCGCGTCGGTTATTCAGGGGACGTCGCGATTTCGACCGAGGAGCTCTCGGCGCTCGTGGAGGATCTTTCGATCTCCAGCGTGCTCGTCATCTTCCTCGTCGCCGGCGTGATCATTCTCTACTTCCGCTGGTGGCGCAGCATCATCATCTTGGTCGCGCCGCTCTTGCTGGCGACGGTCTACTCGTTCGCGCTCGCGTCGCTGCCACCGCTATCGATCGACTCGCTCAACTCGAACACCGCATTTTTAGGCTCGATCATCGTTGGCAACGGAATCAACTTCGGCATCGTCTTGCTCGCGCGCTATGTCGAGGAGCGCCGGAAAAAAGTCGGGGTCGAAAAATCTCTGGTGCTCGGAATCCGAGGAGCGCGCATCGGAACCTTGTCGGCGGCGCTTGCGGCTGGTGTTTCGTATGCGTCACTCGTCATCACGCAGTTCCGCGGCTTCCGCCAATTCGGGTGCATCGGCGGAATCGGCATGGTGCTGTCGTGGTGCGCAGCATTCTTCTTGATGCCGCCGCTCGT
>JBDTFL010000580.1:0-8523 GCA_039937955.1 Polyangiaceae bacterium
ACGGAATTCCGGAGGCGATGGAGCAGGTGCTCCTCAATCAAAGTCGCATTCCGGCGCGTTTGACGTTTTTAAAGCCACTTTCAGCGGCATTTGCGATCGGGACCGGTGGCCCGTTCGGCGCCGAGGGGCCGATCATCGCGACCGGCGGCGCCCTTGGATCACTCGTCGGGCAAATCGTGCGAACGACCGCCGACGAACGCAAAACACTTCTCGCCGCCGGTGCCGCAGCAGGAATGGCGGCAACGTTCGGCAGCCCGGTCTCCGCTGTTTTGCTGGCAGTCGAGCTGTTGCTCTTCGAGTATCGCGCACGCAGCCTCATCCCCGTCGCGCTCGCCGCCGTCACCGCAACCGGCGTTCGTTTTGCGTACGCCGGAGCAGCGCCCGTCTTTCCGATGCCGACCGTCGTGCCGCCATCTGGACACGCATTGATCTTCTACGTCGCGCTCGGTGCATTCATGGGGCTTGCTGCCGTGTTCGTTACGCGGGTTCTCTACTGGATCGAAGATGGCTTCGAGGAATTGCCGATCCATTGGATGTGGTGGCCGGCGCTCGGCGCCATCGTGGTCGGAGTCGTCGGTTACTTCGCCCCGCGTACGCTCGGCGTCGGTTACGACAACATCGAAGGCATCGTCTCCGGAAGCATCACGGGTCGTACGGTGCTCATCTTGTGCATCGCGAAATTCGTTTCGTGGTCGGTGTCACTCGCCAGCGGAACTTCCGGCGGAACCCTCGCGCCGATCTTCACCATCGGTGGTGCGCTCGGCGCGGCGATCGGAGCTCTCGCGGTGCTCGTCGCGCCCGAGCTCGGTGTCGATCCACGTATCGCAGCGCTCGTCGGCATGGCGGCGCTGTTCGCCGGCGCGTCGCGCGCATTGCTGGCATCGGTTGTTTTTGCCTTCGAAACGACGGAGCAGCCGATGGGACTGTTGCCGTTGCTCGGCGGTTGCACGGCCGCGTATCTCGTCTCACTCGCGCTCATGAAGAACTCGATCATGACCGAAAAAATCGAGCGTCGCGGCGTGCGCGTACCAGCCGAGTACGCGGCGGACCTCTTCGAGCGCGTGATGGTTCGCGAGGTCGGATTGAAAGACGTCGTCTCGCTCGGCGCGGCGCAATCGCTTCGTGAGATACGTGAGCGGCTCAACTCACGAATCGCCGGAACGCTGCATCAGGGTTTTCCGGTGATGGATGGCCATAAGCTCATCGGCGTGCTCACGCGTCGCGATATTTTCGACACCCGTGAGCCGGACGATCGCATCTTGCGTGATCTCGTGAAGCGTCCGCCAGTGGTGATCAGCGCATCCACCAATTTGCGAATTGCTGCCGACACGATGGTGCAGGAATCGGTCGGCCGTCTGCTCGTTGTTTCCGAAGACGACCCCCACAAAGTCATTGGCCTCGTCACGCGTAGCGATCTTCTCGCGGCGCATCGCCGACGTCTCGCGGACGCGATGCTCGAAAACCCGCTGTACGTTTTGAAACCGCCGCGACTTCCTTTCCGAACGTCGCCGCCCGCTGCGTAGAAAATCTCAGCGGCAGATCGCGTAGAGCCCGGCGTAGTTTTGATACTTGCCGTGGAACACGGTGCCGTCGGCGGGTCGGAGCTCGGTGCCGTTCACCGTGAAATAAAATTGGACGTCCGCGTCGATGGAATCTGCACCCGTCGGACCTTCATAAGAGACGGGAAATTGCGGGCATTTGCTCTTGTCGGTGAGCACGCTCCCGTTTCCTCCGCCGGGAACCGCGAACGGATCGAGCGCCGTGAGATCGGCCGCGAACCGCGCATTGTTTCCGAGACGTGTGTCGAAGCTGACATACGCCGTCGTGAAGTCTCCGCTCGCTCCGACGCGCGAATGCACTTCGACGTCGAGCTGCTTCCACAAATTCGCGTTGTCGAAATCGGTGACGCCTTGCTTCCAAACTTGGAAGTACGCGCGGCGAATCGCAGCCTGTTGTCGGGTCCACGTGTCGTACGTGAAGCCGGTCGTCATCGAGACGAAATCAGAATCGCACGCACGACTCGGCGTATCGCACGTGGCGCGCGACAAAACGGTTTGCGGATCGCCGACCCAACCCGGTGCATTCGCGGAAGCCGCGACGTTGAAATGATAATTTTTCCCGTACGCGGAGTCGAACGCGTCGCAACCCCACATGCTGTTGTTCTCGAACCACATCTCCAAATCGCCGGAGGTGGTCAGCGCGAACGTGGGCTTCGCAGTGGGATCGGGATTGAGGCCTGCTACGACGACCGATGAAACGGGTCCGCCGTTCACGCGATAGAGCGCGCTGATTGACCAGCCGGGGCCGCCGCCATTTGCGTTGCCGCGACAGGTCGTGAGCCTCGACGCGTCGTAAGCGACGGTGACCGTTTCGCCGATCACCAGCGGAGCGCTCGGAGCTTGCGTGTAGTCTGCATTGAAATTCAGCCCGATCGCCTGCTGCGTGGTGCTGCGGCTCGAGCTCGATCCCGTGTCGTCTTCCGAAGAAGCGCCACTACACGCAGCCAGCGCGCATGAAGCCAAAGTGGCGAAAATCAGAGAAAATCGCGATGTTTTTGCGTAACTCACGTCAGCGTTACTAGCCTGAAATTCCCAAACGTCAAGGATGCTTTTGGACGCACGAAAATCAGTCGAATAGCGGATCGTCGATCACCGCTCGATCGGCAGGTTCTCCGATTCCCAACCGAGAAGGCCGCCTTCCAAAAATGCGACCGGCACACCTTGCTCGGCGAGCTTGGCGGCCATCTCTTTCGATTTGTCGCCCGACCGACAATAGAGGACGGGTTGACCGGTGAGCATGTGCAGCTCGGCGAGACGATTTTCGATCTCTTCGATCGGCAAGTTGGTGGCGCCCGGAAGATGCGCGCGCTTGAACGCAGCAGCGTCGCGTGTGTCCACTGCGACGACGATGCCTTCTTTGATCGCTTGCGCGACCTCCGCTGGTTTGAGCGCGCCTTCCGAGCGCGGCATGAACGGCTCGCACATCGCGAGCAGTTGCTTCTTCGACAAAACGCCGGCTTGTGCGTCGGCGAGACGACGCTCCGCGAACAAGATGAACGTCGGCACTTGTTGGATGCGAAGCTCGCGAACGATGTTCGGAGATTTCTCGACGTCTATTTTGATGACTTTGATTTTGCCCTTCACCTCACGAGCGAAGGCGTCGGCTTCGGGGATGGCCTGGCGCGATGCGGGGTCGCGTTGAGCAACGAACGCCATCAAAACCGGAAGCTCGCTCTGCACGACCTCCGCCTCGAAATCGCGTTCCGCTACATACGGTGCGTCGGTGCTGCCCGCTTCCGCTTTTTCGCCGCGCGGAGGTGCTCCACCCAAAAGAGTCATGGCGAGAACCTAAGAGCTGGGCGGGTTCTTCGCAAAGGGTTCTTCACGCGACGGGATTGAGGCTTGTTTTTTGCGGATTTGCTGACTTTGCGGCAGGAGCGTATTGCGCACGCGCTCGTCGGTGACCGCGCTGTCGATGGATGGAAAGCCGCGTTCGCGCGGATCCAAAAAGTCACGCAACGCCTCTCCGACCAGGTTCAGCGTCGCCACCAAAACGAAAACCGCGATGCCCGGAACGACGAAGAGCCACCACGCTTCGGGATGATCACGAACCTCGCTGAGCGTCTCGCCGAGAGACGCCGTGGATTGCGGAACGCCCACGCGCAAAAATGAAAGTGACGCTTCGATGAGCGCAACCTGCGCAACGCCGAACGTGGTGGCGACGACGATCGCGCCTTTGGTGTTCGGCAGCACATGACGAAAAAGAACACGCCACGGAGATGCGCCGAGCGCACGCGCTGCGGTCACGTAATCTTGAGCGGTTGCCGACAGCACCTCGGCGCGCACGAGTCGTGTGACCTCGGGCCAACGCGCGAGCGCGATCGCAAACAGCATCGTCGAGAGCGTGGGACGCGGCAAGAGCGCTTGGACCACCAAAACCAGCAAAATCGTAGGGAATGCGCTGATCGCCTCGACCGCGCGCGAGACGACCGCGTCGACCATGCGACCGAAAAATCCGCCGAGCGCACCCAAGATCGAACCCAATCCCACGAAGCCGATCACCGCCAAGAGCGAAACGGTGAGCGACGTACGAATGCCGTAAATGGTGCGCGCGAACAGATCGCGACCGCGATCGTCGGTGCCGAACGGATGCTCGTGAAAAAGCGAAGGCGCGGCGAGCACGTGAATTTCTCCGGCCGCGGCGGTCTGCGTGGGACCGAATCGCACGAGTGGATAGATCGCCCAATCACCTTCGTCGGACTCGGCTTCGATGCGTTGGTTGTCGTAGCTGGTCAGCTTTTGAGGATGTGCGACGTTCGGCAAAAAATATGTAGAACCGTGGAATTTACAGACGATCGGCAGATCGCTCGCGAGAATTTCAGCGAACACCGCGAGCAGCACGATGCACGAGAGGACCACCAACGCCGCGAATGGAATGCGTGCATGTTGCAAGCGTGCGAATGCCGACCGCAGTGTCGTGCGCGGTCGCGAGACGGGGAGCGTGGCCTCTACCAACTCGTCCTCGCTCGGCGTTGGAGCACGAGCTCGCGCACGCGTGGATCCAAAAGCCCGTAGGCAACGTCGCTGGCGAGAACACCGATGGTGGTCATCACCGCCGCGAACAAAATCATCGCGATGAGCCACGACGTGTCGTGCGCTTCGACGGCGCGCAGTGATTCGTAACCCAAGCCTGGCAGACCAAAAATCTCTTCGACGATGAACGCGCTTCCCAAAAGCGCCGGGAGCTCGAGACCGGCGAGCGTGACGGTCGGGACGATCGCATTGCGGAGCGCGTGCTTCACGAGCAGCGAAAAGAGCGAGACACCTTTGGCCCGCGCAGTGCGGATGTAATCGAGGCCAAGCACCTCGAGCATCGCCGCGCGTTGATAACGGCTCACCGTGGCAAGCGATGCAAGCGTGAGCGCAATCGTCGGAAAAATAAGCCTAGAACCGCTCCATGATCCGGAAGCGACGTCGTTCATGGTGGCGTGCGGAACGAGACGCACGAAGAGCTCCGCTGTCCAAAATGTGGGCAGCGAATACAGCGCGAACAAGCCGAAGCCGAGCCCGCGATCGAGTGCGCTACCGCGACGCCACGCGCTGATGAGCGCGATGGGAACCGCGATGAGATAGCTCGCCATCATCGCGATCAAGGTCAGCGCCATCGTGATGGGCGCGCGCTCGCGTAATTTTTTCGAGATGGGCTCGCCGTCGCGAACGCTCACGCCGAGCTCGCCGGTGGCGGCACGCCCAACCCATTTTCCGTAACGCGTATCTGCAAACGTTGCCGCCACGCGCTCGGGACCGGAGAGCGCGTCGAACTCGGTCCGATGCACGTACCACCACGACATCCAATCCGACACCACGTGCGCGCGAAACGCTGCGTCGGCGTTCGGCGGAATGGTCACCGGATGATCCGTTGCGTGTGCCGCAAGCGCAGTGAGTTGCTCTTGCACCGCTGGATCATGGCTGTTTTGTAGCGTTTCCATGATCTCCGGAAGCGCATAGGTGTCCACTTCCTCTAGATCTTTTTGACGTGCGTCGGTCGCGCGCATCGTCAAGCGATCGACCGCGCGACGAACCGCCGGCTCGGTGAACTCGAGGGTGCGGTCTTCCCAAAAGCGCGTCCAAAATGTGGATGCTTGCAGTGGATCGTTGAGCATCGCCGTCGACGCCGTCTCGCCACCGGGATGCGCATTCTCGTCCACGAGACCCATGCGCACCGCGATCGGTGCGAGCGCAATCGCGACGCGACCACGTGCAGCGGGGGCCAAATTGTCGAGCCGCGGCAACACATAAGGCAACGCAGCGCCGCCCAATTTTCCGAGCGTGTGCGTGGCCATCGGTGCTTGCGCGTCGTCGGCCACGAGATGATCGATGGCGTCCGAGCTGCGTGTTCGTACATCTGCCGGCTGCGGATTGAAGAAGCGCGGCAGATCCAAAAAGCGCTCGCGACGCCGTTCATCCATCGCGTCGTAGGCGGATGGGTCGCGCGCCAAAATTTCCGCGCGCGCCTCTGCCGTGTCGCCGCCCGGATCCGGCAGCAGGCTCGTCAGAAAAAAAACGAGCAGGCTCACTCCGATCAGCGTCGGAATCCCCCACAAAATACGGCGGATCGCATAGCGAAGCACGAGCTGGCGAGACTACCTCTCCGCCCGCTTCTTTCGTGCGTTGTTTGCAAACGAAAACCGAAATGCGAGCGTAGGCCCTATGAGCGATCTGGTCGCAACGGCGAAAGCGTGGATGTTGGGCGATCCGGATCCGGCAACGGTGGCCGAGCTCGAGGCGTTGCTTGCTGCGCCGGACATTTCGAAGACCGATCTCGCCGATCGTTTTGCGGGCGGCTTGGAGTTCGGAACTGCAGGTCTGCGCGGCGTCATCGGCGCAGGACCGAATCGCATGAATCGCGCGGTGGTTCGGCGCACGACGCTCGGCCTCGCGAATTATCTGCTCGCGACATTTGGTGAAGAAGCCAAAACGCGCGGGGTGGTCATCGGTTTCGACGGGCGCACGCTTTCCCCGGAATTTGCAGATGAAACGTCACGCATCCTTGCAGCAGCCGGAATTCGCGCGCATCTCTTTTCGGATTTTGCGCCGACGCCGCTCACCGCGTTTGCAGTCGCGAAGTTGAATGCGTGTGCGGGCGTCATGATCACCGCGAGTCACAATCCGCCGGAGTACAACGGCTACAAAGCGTATGCGGCAAACGCGGCGCAGATCATTCCGCCGGTCGACGTCGCAATCGCGAAAGCGATCGACGCTGCGCCGAGCGCGAAAGAGGTTCCGATGCTCACGCCCGAAGCGGCGAAAAAGTCGGGTCTCGTGATCGCGGTTTCGGAGTCGGTTACGCGTGCGTATTTGGATGCAGCGAAAAAGCTGTCGCGTCGCACGGATGGCGATCGCACGCTGTCGATCGTCTACACGGCGATGCACGGCGTCGGAAACAAGCTGGCGATGAAGGCGCTCGCCGAAGCAGGATTCACGAACGTGTACTCGGTGAAAGAGCAAGCCGAGCCCGACGCGAAATTTCCGACGGTGGCGTTTCCGAATCCGGAAGAAAAAGGCGCGATGGATCTGTCGTTCGCCGCCGCAGAGGATCATGACGCAGACCTGATCCTCGCGAACGATCCTGACGCAGATCGTTTGGCGGTCGCCGTTCCTGCGAAACGAAATGACGAAATCAACGAGGAAAAACCGCAAAAATACGTGCAGCTTACAGGTAATCAAGTTGGTGTCCTGCTCGGTCATTACCTGCTCAGCGAGAAGCGCGCGGGTGAGGAGCGTCGGCTCGTCGCGAACTCGATCGTGTCATCGCCGGAGCTCGGGCAAATCGCGAAACAGATGGGCGTGCGTTTCGAAGAGACGCTCACCGGCTTCAAATGGATCGCCAACCGCGCCATGGAGCTCGAGCAAAAAGAGAACCTCACGTTCGTCTTCGGTTACGAAGAGGCGCTCGGTTACACGGTCGGCGACGTCGTGCGCGACAAAGACGGCATCACCGCCGCCGTGATGATCGCCGAGCTCGCGTCGGTGCTCAGGCTCGAAAACAAAACGCTGCTCGACGAGATCGAAGCGATCGCCCGTAAATACGGCCTCTTCGTGAGCCAGCAAGTGAGCCTCACGAAAAAGGGCGCAAGCGGCGCCGCAGAAATTCAGAAGATCATGACGACTTTGCGGAACGCGCCGCCGAAAAAGCTCGGCCCGCTTTCGGTGAGCGCATTCGTCGACGTCGAAAACGGAACGCGCGCCGACCTCATCGAAAATCGTTCCAGCAAGATCGCGTTGCCACCGAGCAACGTTTTGGTCCTCGAGCTCGAGCACGGCAGCCGCGTCATCGCCCGGCCGAGCGGCACAGAGCCCAAGATCAAATTCTACTTCGACGTCCGCGGTGAGGTTCGCCAAGGTGAGCCGTTTGCGCAGGCCGAAACCCGCGCGCGAGGGCTGTTGAATCAGATCCGCGAAGCCTTTTTCGCGATGCCCAATCTGGCCTGAGGCCTTTCCTGACCCCTTCTGAAGCGCTTCAAAATAAGCCTTTTACGTGTCGTCTTGACAACGCGCGGGGGGTCGACCATAAAGCGCTCCCCGCATTTTCAAGGCGAAAAACACGGTCTCACAACGAGAACGGGCCTCATCTAGACGCGGCAAGTTTGCGCGCTACGAGAAGCGGTAAGTCGAGACTCCCATGCCCAAGATGAAAACCAACAAGAGCTACGCGAAACGCTTCAAAGTTTCGGGTAGTGGCCGTGTGCGCCGCTCCAAGTCCGGCGGTCAGCACGGAATGCAGGAAAAATCCCGTAAGCGAGTTCGCCGCGCGCGCAACAACGACATGGTCGACAGCACGCTTGCGAAGAAAATCAAGTCGATGCTGCCGTACTCCTGAGCGAAACCAGGAAAGACAAGGACCAAGACCATGCCCCGCGCTAAACGAGGTTTTAAAGCTCGCCGTCGTCGTAACCGTCTCCTGAAACACGCTCAGGGCTACCACAGCGCGCGTTCGCGCCTGTACGCGTACGCCAAAGAGGTC
>JBDTFL010000581.1:0-5964 GCA_039937955.1 Polyangiaceae bacterium
TGCCGAGGTCGACGATCACGTCCGGATTTTCACCGATGCGCCTCGCCCAGAGCACACCGAGGGCGGTGGCGAACATGAAGCCGGTGACCAACAAAACGAAGTACGCCGGGAAACCGACGTCGAAAAAACGAAACAGCTCGGGATGCAGAATGCCCTCAGCTTTTCGTTTCAGTAGAAGCTTCGGGAGTGGGGACCGAGCCTTCGAGAGTGGACGCTGGGCTGGTGTCGACAGCCGGAACCTCGAGCACCGACGACGGCGGCGCGACCTCTTCGGATGCGGGCGGCGGCGGATCTTGCGCAACCGACGCACTGTCGGTGAGCATAGAGCGCACGGCATCCACGGCGTGCGGATGAATCCGGACCTTGCCGCGCTTCGAGGTGAACATGTCGATCGCCATGAGCGCGACGCCCACGCAGATGGCCACGTCAGCGACGTTGAACGTCGGCCAATGATGATCGATGCCTTTGTACTTCACGTGAAAGTCGATGAAGTCGATGACGTGACCGTAACGAATGCGATCGAACACGTTGCCGAGCGCACCGCCGAGCACCAGCGGCAAACCCCACGCGAGCGCCTTCTGTTCTTTCGTGAGCTTGCGGTACAGCGTGACGATGAACGCAATGGCCGCCGCTGAAACCAGCAGAAAAAACGGCCTTCTGACGTTTTCGTTGGTGGACTGAAGGAGCCCCCACGCGCCGCCGCGATTGCGCGCCAAGATGAACGCGATGTGATCCTTCCAGACTTCTTTGGTGCCCGGATACCCGTCGAGATTTTTCTCCGCCCAGAATTTCGTGGCGATGTCACTCGCGAGCGAGATTATCGAAATCGCCGCGAGGAAAAAGAACGACGGCGCGTTACCGGGAATGACGTCAGCGGCGCCAGGGGGCGTCCCCAGACGTGGCGCTCCTTCGGCGATCACCAAGGGTTCGGCCGGAGCAGCCTCTTGCGGCAATGTCTGTTCTTCCATGACAGTGAGTGAGGGCTTCTACCAAGAACGGCGTGCTCTGCAAAGCGCGCGAAGAACCTCGGACGCCTGCGCGTTGCTCGGCTTCAGCAGAGTTGCGCTGTACGGGAACATCTGTTTAGTGTTTGTGGATGACGCTCTCGCTCGTCCGCCCCGCACCCGATTGGCGATCACCTTCCGGCATCGACAGCGTCGTGGACCGTTGGCTGCGCGGAAATATCGTGAAGCCGTGTTTGACGGCCGATCGCACGTACGACGCGAGCGCCGAGCAGACTTCCCCCCTCCCCGCTTCGATTCCGCCGCATCTCGTTGCGGCGTTGAACGGTCGCGGAATCCATGCACTCTACAACCATCAAGCGCGTGCGGTGGAGGCACTTGCGAACGGCGCGCGGGCGCTCGTCGTCGCAACGCCAACCGCGAGCGGCAAGAGCCTTTGTTTTCATTTGCCGGTCCTTGAGGCGCTCGCGAAAGATCCGGATGCCCGCGCGATTTATTTATTTCCGACGAAAGCGCTCGCACGCGATCAAGAGGCGTCGCTGGACCGGCTCGCACGAGAGGCGCATCTGCAAATCGGCGCCGTCGTTTACGACGGTGACACGCCGGCGGACGCACGCCGCGCAGCTCGAGAAAAGAGCCGGATCGTGTTCACGAACCCGGACATGCTGCACTCGGGGATTTTGCCGCATCACACGAATTGGGCGCGCACGTTCCAGAAGCTCGCGTTCGTCGTGGTGGACGAGCTCCACATGTACAAAGGCGTGTTCGGCTCGCACGTCGCGAATGTTTTGCGCCGTCTGCGTCGCATCGCGCAGTTTCACGGAAGCAATCCGCGCTTCATCGGCGCCACGGCGACCATCGGAAATCCGAGAGAGCACGCCGCGCGCATTTTCGGTTTGAACGAAGACGAGGTCGTTCTCGAAAGCGAAAGCGGCGCGCCACGCGGCGAGCGGCGCGTGTTCATGTTCAATCCGCCGGTCGTGAACGAAGAGCTCGGCATTCGCGCGAGCTACGCAAAACAAGCGGTCATGCTCACCGCGGATTTGGTGCGCGCCAAAGTACCGACGCTGCTGTTCGGTCAATCACGAAACAACGTCGAGGTCATGCTCCGCTACTTGCGCGACAAGCTCGAAGGCGAGGTCGATCCGTCACGCATCGTTGCGTATCGCGGCGGATATTTGCCCGGTCACCGACGCGAAATCGAGCAGAAATTACGGGACGGCGAGATTCTCGGCGTGGTTGCCACCAACGCGCTCGAGCTCGGCATCGACATCGGCGATTTGGATGCAGTCGTGTGCGCCGGCTATCCCGGTTCGATCGCAGGCACCTGGCAACGCTTCGGTCGCGCCGGAAGAAGATGCGCGAACAGCATCGCGGTGCTCGTCACCTCGAGCGCGCCGCTCGACCAATATCTCGCGCGTGAGCCCGAATATTTTCTGGGAGCGCCCGTAGAAGAAGCGCGCATCGACGCCGACAACGTCGAGATCCTCATTCAACATTTGAAGTGCGGCGCGTTCGAGCTCCCCTTTTCGCGCGGTGATTCTTTTGGCTCACTCGGTCCGGCAGACGCTATTGAGGCCTTGGAATTTTTGGAGCGCCACAAAGTGCTGCATGAATCGAACGGCGCATTTCACTGGGCCACCGACTCTTATCCGGCCAACAACGTTTCGCTCCGCAGCATAGGTTGGGACAACGTCGTCATCATCGACATGGGCTCCGACAAACCGATGGTCGGCTCGATGCAAGCGAAAGAGCATCCGCAGTACAAAGTGCTCGCCGAGATCGACTGGCGCGGCGCTCATACGATGCTCCACGAGCAGGCCATCTACCAACACGACGGCGAAACGTGGCAGGTCGAAAAATTCGATTACGAAAATCACAAAGCCTACGTCCGCAAAGTCGAGCCCGACTACTTCACCGACGCCATGACCAACATGAAAATTTCGGTCATCGAAGAGAGCGCGGAGGCAGCGCTCGTCGTAAAAAATGAATCGTCGTGGACGAGCGCATGGGGCGAGGTCGCGATCGTCGAGAAGGTCGTCGGATACAAAAAGATAAAATTTTATACGCACGAAAATGCCGGCTACGGCGACGTGCGCCTGCCCGAAATGCAAATGCACACGACGTCGTTTTGGCTGAAAATACCGAGTGAAACGCTCGCCGCTTCTCCACTCGGACGTGCGGCGATCATCGACGGGCTCCGCGGCGTCGGGCGCGCTCTCGAAACCGTTTCCGCTGTTGCATTGATGTGCGACCCGCGCGATCTCGGAATCTCGCTGGCCGACGAGCCGCAAAACTCTCCCGAGAGCAAGGCGGAGTACGACCCGACCTTGTTCATCTACGAGCACACGCCGGGCGGCATCGGTTTGGCGAGCCGCATCTTCGAGCATCGCAACGTGCTCCTCGGTCGCGCGCTGGGTTTGATCGAAAGCTGCACGTGCAACGGCGGATGCCCGGCGTGTGTTGGGCCCGGCGACAGCGGCCTCGATCATGAGCGATCACGAAAACGCGTCGCGATCGATCTCTTACGCAGAGTTTGCTCCTAGACGCCTGCGTGCAGCTTCGGCTCAACGCAGCTTCAACGGCGTGAGAGGCCACGCCGTCAAAAGCGGAACACGTGAATTCGGGCCGGCTTCGCGCACGGCTCGCGCGCATTCGTCGAGCGTAAGTCGGCGTGGTCCGAAGGCTGCCGCGTCCGCGCCATCCGAATCCATCAGGAGCGTCGGAGTGTCGAGACCGTAATCGTCCGGATGACCCGGCGCGTTCATCAGCACGTGGCCGATCTCGTGAGCCAGCGTGGAGCTCATTCTTCGGGCGCGCACGCCGGCGCGATCGAGCAAGACGATGTCGCGGACGCTCGACATGTCATTTTGAATGAACGATTCGCCGATGCGATCACCACCACCGAACGCAGGGACGAACATGACCTCGATTGTGGACGGGTCACCGTCGTCGAACGCTTTGACGAGCGTGCGCTCTTCGAGTGTGCCGGACATCGAGTCCATATCGCCGAAATGAAATAGTCCGTCGGAGAGATCGACCGAGCCGATGCGAACGACCATCGTGCTGTCGTCGGTGACGGCTGTTTTTGCAGTGAGGGGCTCGATGTGCGCGAGCGAGCCGCCGTTGTGAACGAGGACGTCGACGCTTCCGCCAGCGCCAGGAAGAACCCGCGCGTTTGGAGAAACGGCCGCAGAAAAACCGGCCTTTCGTGAAGCTTCAGCAAATGCGCGCGCGGCACCGAGCGGAGAAGAACCGGCGGTGGTAAGCGATGAAATATTTTTGCCGTCGATGCGAACGTGCACCGTTCCACCAGACGCCGGCAATCCGAGATCATCACCGAACGAAATCAAATAGCTCGGCGGTGGATCGACGACTTTGACGTCGATTGCGTCGGTTTTTCCGAACGTGATTCCGCATTGTCCCCACGCCGCCGATGCCAACGCAAGCTCGCTGCGAACCGCGAGGACTGCGCCTGCGTCCGTTCCGCCCACCGCTGGACCGGCTTTCGGTGCGACGCGCAAAACGAATGGGCGAACCGTTGCGCGTAGGCGCGGGATCGGTCCGACCGGCGACGCGCGCGGACCTTCGACGCGGATCATTTGGCTGGAAAAACCATACCGAAGCTTGATGGCACCGCCGACCTCCGCACGAAGTGATCGGCCCAAAGCGAGCGGATGCGTGCGATCGACGTCGTCGACGACGAACCGTAACGGCGGCGTCGCGTAGCAAAGAAACGTATCCGGGCACGGCGTGGTTCGCTCCACCGAAACGTCGAGACGGTCGATCGTTGCTCCCGTTGCCGATATCGATTCGACGCCGATGAATTCGTTGCCGAGTGGAGCGCCAGAATCGTCTTTCATCATCAAAGTCGCTCGAAGCGCGTCGAAATCCTTGTAGCGTGCGTCCGCCGAAGTGGGAGCTCGATCCGGCGGAAGTCGCTCGAGCGAAGCGCGCTCTTTGGAGAGATCGAGATCGTGGAGCGCACCGTCGCGAAATCCGAGGGCGACCACCTCGAAGACGCGTTGTTCGACGTTGACCTTCTTGCGAATGAATTGGAGCGTCGCTCTTCCTGGGGAAATTCCCTGCAAAATGGAGCCTCGCGGAAGCACTGAATCCCACCCGACGACTTTTCCATCGGGCCCGACGACCCGGACGAGATCGCCGCCGCTGATCGGATGAAAGCTGCCGCCGGCCAGGCTTTCGAGAGATTCGAGCTGGGCGCGCGCAACAGCGGCGAGCGGAGAGTCGTCGGTGTCGATGTGACCGTCGAGATCGTCGTCGTCGTGATCGACCGCGACTTGAATGATCTCAGGCGGCATCGCGCGCACGTCGCGCGCGGCGAGGCTAACGATCGCAACGACCGCTGCGCCAAGCAAGACGCCTGCGCGTAGCTCGCCAAGCAAGACGCCTGCGCGTAGCTCGGCTTTGCCTTCTCGTTTTATTCGACCCAGCCCCACTGAATCCACCGGAAGCGGGTTTCAGTGACGAGCATGGGAATGTACGGCGGAGCCGAGCTATGCGCAGGCGTCCAGGTGCTGCCGTCCGATTGCGAGCGACGTTGAGCTGCTGCAGCGCGAACGATGGCGCCCCAAGCGACATTGGAAATGTGCTTCGACGCGATCAAGTCAGCCGACATGTCGCGTGCGCGATCGCGATCGCCGACGTCGAACAACGCAGCGACTGCCAAACCACGAAGCTCTTCGCGTTTCGGCGCGGTGGCGGCTTGCACGAGCGCCTCTTTCAGATCTTCACGTGCATGATCCCGCGCTAAATAAAGCGCAGCTCGGATCGCCGTTTCGTCGGGAAGCGGAATCGTCTTCGCGAATGCTTCGAGCATGGGCTTCACGACGCTGGCCCGTGCACGCGCGAGGCGAAACAAAAACGTGGTGTCGCGATCGGCGCTCGGGCGATCGGAAAGACGGGCAACGAGCTCCACGGTGGGACGTGCGTCGGGCGGCGTTGCATTGTCGGTCGTGCCTTCGGCGAGCGCCCAACGAAC
>JBDTFL010000582.1:0-4852 GCA_039937955.1 Polyangiaceae bacterium
CGATGACCGGCGGGTAACCGCGCAATGTGATGCCGCCTTGAATCAGCTGATTTCGAACGGTGTCGTAGACCGGTAAATCGACGAAGCCACCAACGTAAAAAGGGCCGTGTCCGGGAAAGGTTCCGCCGCTCGTTCCCGCGCCGCCATGAATCGCGAGCGCGTGATGTCGAAGCCACGGCATCACGTGGTACGTCGTGAAATCGACCGACGCTGCGAAGCCCGCATAGTCGCTGGCGATCGCCGGGCTGGTGGCGTCGATGTTGGCGGATACGGAAAATCCTTTTTCACCAGCGACGCTCCACAGAAAGCTTTGCGCGTTGGAGTAGCCCCAACCGAGATGCAAATCGGAAACGAACCCGCGACCGGGAATTTGCGGTGTTTCGTAAGGATCGACTTTGTTGATCGGCACGGGAAGATTCGCGGCCACGCGCGTCGCGCTGTACGAAAGGGAGACGCTCTGACCGTCGAACGCGCCCGGCAACGAGTAGCTCGCGGTCGTGGCGATGCCGGTGTTTTCTTGCACGTACGGCGGCTGGTAATTGCCGCCGAGCTGATACGCGCCTTGCTGCGGGCTCAGCGTTCGCGAAACGCCGACCGATACATCGACCGGAAAACCTCCGTAACCGTAGCCCGCCGCGAATTGCAGCTCGGGATCCAAGGTGTCGGTCGCAAGCGACAAACTGAAATTGTGGAGCTCCGCGATGTCGGTGCCCACCGCGGTGGTCGTGATGTGGTAACCGAAATCACTCGGCGTCATCGTTGCGCTGTACGCGCGCGGACGAAGCGTTTGAAACGGATTGTACTTGTGGACCTCGTACGCGTGTTGCGTGGGGACCGGCGGCGCAGCGGGACGATCCTCGACGAATGGCTCGGCGAGAGTCCATTGCGCCGGATCGATCTTCATCGCGAACAGGTCGTAACCAATGTGCGAGTAGCCGATATATGCGAGCGTCTTTCCATCCGGAGAAATGGCTGGTTGGAACGCGCCGGTCAGCACGTTCGTCACTTGCATCAGCTTTCCGGTTTTCACTTCCCACGCGTAGATGTTCGACACGTGCGTGCGATCCGAATGAAAATAAAGCCACTGGCCATCGGGTGAAAATGTCGGACCGCTGTCCACCGCGCGATCGTGCGTGACCTCGATATACGAGCCGTCGTTCGTGTCGACGTAACGGATGTCGCGATAGCCGCCTTCGGTCCAAACGCTGTACGCAACGTGGCGATTGTCGGGTGCCCATTTCGGATCGAACACTTGCTCGAACGGATTGCTCTTCACGAGCGCGCGCGTGTTCTTCACACCGTCCGGGCCGAAGTCTGCAATCTGCAAGTATCGCGTTCCGCGATGATTCGTTTCGAAGACGACGCGGCGACCGTCTGGCGAGATGCTCGGGTCGTTCGCGCGAAAACCGTACGTGAGACGTTTGCGATTCGACTCGAGCCCGCTCGGGCTTTTTTCCCCTTGTTTCAGCTCGAAAAGCTCGTTGAACGCAAAAAGATTTTTCGTGTAGTCGACCGAATCGAACACCACGCTGCCGTCGGGCTCGAAGCTCGCCGCCGAAAACGTGTTGGTGCGAATGACGAGCTCGCGATTTTTTTCGTCGACCGAAATGATGTTGCCGTTGGCGTCGCGTTTGATCGGCACCGCGTACAACCCGGTCGTCGAGTTGCCGTCGTCTCGGTAATACAAAATGTCGCCGGCGTGATCCGGCCACGCGTTGCTCGGAATGAAACGCGGATGCTCCGCAGTGTCTCCGCCGTGCGTGAGCTGCACGCCTTGGCGAATTCCTTTGCGACGAATTTCTGCGGCCTGCGCGCCGTACTGACGCTGCAGCGTCGCGACCCACGCAGGATACAATTCATCCCACGTCCGACCGGTTGCGCGACGAATGGAGCGATTCACGCCGAACGGGATCGGCTCCCATCCGTAATCTTTGATCATCGCGCGGATCGCCTGCTCGCCATACGTGTCGGCGAGCCAGTTCATGAAAAACGATCCGTACAGGTACCAAATATTTCCCTGCGGCCAGCGGCGTGGCGTGTTGGAAAAAACGTCGAGCGGCGCGACATTATTTTCGAGCACGTCGGCGCGCATGAACATGTTCCAAATCGACGATCGCAAACGACCGCCGCTCGTCTGCTCGCTCTCGTCGTAGACCGCGAGACCTTCCAAAATCCAGCGCGGTTGAATCTGATTCGGCACCCACGCGCGACCGACGATCGCGTTCCAAAGTGCTGGAATTCCCGTGATGTTGTCGAGGTGCAGCGTGTGCGTGTACTCGTGCGTGACGAGCTCTTGGTACCAATCGTCGACGTCACCAAGTGGCGAAAGATCGTCAGGCGCGGTCACGAAAAGTCGAATCGCGTTGTAGGGCGCCGCTGACGTAAAACCGTTTGCGCTGTCAGTCTGATCGTTGAGCGAGATTTCAACTTTTTCTTTCGGCTGCCAACCGAGCACCGGCACGAGGCGCGCGTTGATGTCTTCGGCGAGATCCGCGACGTGTCGTGCGATCTCTTCTTCGCCCGAAT
Organism: Polyangiaceae bacterium; assembly: GCA_039937955.1. Taxonomy (GTDB): domain Bacteria; phylum Myxococcota_A; class Polyangia; order Polyangiales; family Polyangiaceae; genus JAICXU01. The sequence goes on from JBDTFL010000582.1 coordinate 2,527, forward strand.
AAAACGAGATGCGAAAGTGCGGGCTCTCGAGCGTCTGCCAAACGAGATTCGGATCGTTGGCCGCGTGCGCGTAGGGCGACCACACGAGCACGCTCGCGAGCACCAACAGCGCTAAAAATGAGCGAAGCGTCCGCACCGCGAGGTCGCGGAGTCTAGACGAGATTTCGAGCAGCTGCGCCGTGTGATTACGTCAGATCACAAAGCCGCTTCCAGCTCGCAGCTTCGCAGAGCGCGGCTCGCTGGCCGGCACCACGATCTCTTCTCCGTACTCGGGCGTGATGCGCGTTGCGTTCGGCGCGAGCAGGCGCGTTTCAGCCAAAAATCCCTGCAAATCGATGCGCGGAAGCAAGCGAACGCCCTCGGCGAGCGGCGCGAAAAACGCGTCGTGATGAGTTGGAATCACGAGCGCTGGGGTCAAATGGCTTACGAGCCGGTGAAGATAATCGCGAGTGCGCTGTCGCCCTGCGAGGCCCACCAAAAGGACGTCCGCGTGCGTGTCACCGAGCGCCGCGTCGATCAAATCGGCGCTGCCATTGTGATAGAGCGACGCGCCGTTCGAGCCGTCTTCGCGTTTGGCTTGCATCCAAATGCCGAATGCTCCGCCCATTTTGTAATGCCAGGCGCGCGCCGGCAGGGAGGGTGCGACGTCGAGCGTCCCGGGAAATGGAACGCGCCCGAGAAAAATTTTTCCGTGGAGGCTCGGGACGAATTTGATTTCGAGATCGCCGACCGTGATGGTTTTTCCGGCTTCCGGGACGGTCACGATTTTTTCGCGCGGTACGTGATGCGCGTGCGCGAAGGCTGCACCCGTTGCGTTGGCGACGAAGAGCGCGCTGCGATCGCGAGCGATGATGGGAGCGTCGAGCAGATGATCGAAATGCGCATGACCGCAACAAACCGCGTCGACGCGCGCGGGGATGTAGCGTTCGATCGCTTCGCGATTTACCCGTAATTTACCGAGCGCCACGCGTGCGAGGCTCGGCCGCGACACGTACGGATCGATGAGCACGGTGACCTTCGTCGTCTCGACGATGTAGCCCGCGGTGCCGAGCCAGCGGAGACGAAACCCACCTGGCTCGAGCTGCGGGTTTGCCGCGGTGGGCCGCACGTTGGCGTTCGGATGCCAGCGAGGAAAAAGCGCGTCCGAGATCATTGAGATCTAAATAGTCGATAAATAGCGACCAGACCTGCGTCGCGTCCAGGGTCAGAGGTCGTCGTGGAACAGCGGCTCGCGATTGCGCACGTAGCGATAGACCAGCTGACGCGCTTCGTTCGTGATGTGCGTGAACTGCGCGCCGAAGCCCGGCGGTGCGGCCTCGTCCTCGCCGGCTTCCGACGACTCGCGTGACCAACGCACGACGGCGTTCGCCTCGAATTCGTAACCGCCAGGAAGCGAAACGCGCAAACGCACCGGCGTGCCGATCTTCGGGATTTTATAGGTCGAAATGAAAAGCCCGCCGTGGTCGATGATGTCGTTGCCCGACAAGCCTTTGTAGAAATTCGTGCTGCTCTGCGCGCCGAGATCCGCGGCGAATGGCGGAAGATCTCCTGCCGCTGCAGGTGACGACAAATTCGGTTGCGGCGCGGCTTGCGGCGGCGGACCTCCGTAAGCGGTCGCAGCCATCGGCGATTGTGCGGGCTGTTGCGGAGCGCGCGGCGCAGCAAAGGGATCGGCCGCGGCCACATATTGCGCTTGGGGAGGCGCCGCATAAACGGGAGCCTGCTGCTGCGGCGCAGGAACCGGTTGTGGCTGAAACTGCTGCGGCTGTGGAAATGCTTGTTGCGGAGGCTGTTGCGCGACTTGCTGCTGAACGGGTTGCGTTCGCGGTTGTTGTTGGACGGGCTGCGCAGCCGGCTGAAATTGTTGTGGCGGCGCTTGTTGCGCTTGTTGTGCAGGCGCTGCCGTTTGTTGCGGTGGAGCACCGCCAGCGAGCTTCGAGAGCGCATGCACGAGACCGAGCGATCCGGCGACCGACTCCATCGCGAGCGCTACGGCCGGAAATTGCTGCCCTTGCGTCTGCAGCGCCGACAGCGCGGTGCGGACATTCTCGAGCGCGACGTTGGCGTGCGGCAAGAGCTGCGTGCCGTTGGATCGCTCGATCTGATGAAGCGCGCCCATCGCCTGTGCGATCGGCGCTGCGAGATCCATCAACGCCGGTGGCAGATTCGGGTCGGACTGAAGTGCGTTGAGACCGCGGGAGAGCGATTCTCGCGCCGAGCGTGCGGTCGATGCGGGGTCGGACATTTTGTTGCCTGCGAGCATATCCGTTTTTATTCGAGTTCAAACATTCAGGTCGAAGAGCAGCGCCAGGGCTTTTTCATCCAG
>JBDTFL010000583.1:0-3046 GCA_039937955.1 Polyangiaceae bacterium
CCGACGAAGCCCGCGCCCAAATTCCGTCGCGTTACAAAGAGACGTTCCACGAGGATCGCCTCTACATCTACGAGCGGATCGACACGCCGGCGGCGGCGCCCAATGTCGACACCAGCCCTTAGCAAAAAAATCGCGCTGCTTCTCGCGCTCGTTTACGTAGCCATCACGTTCGCGCTGCTCGCTTACGGATTCCCGCACGAAGACGCGTTCATTCTCTTCAAGTACGCGAACAACCTCGCGTGCGGACACGGCATCGTGTTTTTCGCAGGCGGGCCCCACGCAGAAGGCGCGACTGATTTCTTGTGGATGACGTCGCTGGCGGCGGCACGTGCGATCGGCGTCGACGTTGCGGTGGCCGCGGCGCTCCTCAACGGCATCGGATTTTTCGTCGTCGCGCAGTTGTTCTTGCGCGCGCGTCCGAACGCGTCGACCGCGAATCGCATCGTTCGCGGCGTAGCGATCGCGTTGTTGTTTGCCACCTCGGCGGCCGTTGCAGGCGAGCGCGGATTTTCGGCGATGCTCTATTCGGCGGCCGCACTCTTCGCGCTCACGCGTGTCGTTGCAACGTCCTCGCGGGCATCAAACGATGTACCGCTCTTGGCATTGCTGCTCGGATTGATTCGTCCCGACGGCGTTGTGCTCGGCGCGGGGCTCGCGTTGGTTGCCGCGATTCGAGCCTATAGAAATAGGCATTTTCGCGACTTCGCATTTCGAGTCGCTGCGGCCGCCATCATCGGTGCGATCTATTTCGTGTGGCGTTGGCGCTACTTCGGCAGTCTTCTTCCGCTGCCGCTCTACGTGAAGCAGCACTACAACGTGGGCTATCCGCCCGGCGTCGAGGTCACGCTCGATTGGTGCGCGTCGACCCTCGCGCCGCTCGCGATCGTCATGGCGCTTTCGCGTTTCGTTTTGGGCCCGCTGCGAAATCGCGACGCGTTTCGATTGCGTGCGCTCGGCATCGGGCTCGTGCCTTTTGCCATTCACGTTGCGAGCTTCGTTCCTTCGGACCCGACGCAGAATGTCGTCAATCGTTTCGAGGCGCCCGCACAGCTCGCGCTGCTTTATTTCGCGACCCAGCTTTTGACCGCGCGAAGAAAAAAAATCGTTGCGACCGCGCGCGTCGCATTTTTGAGCGCTGCGATGATCGTGGCTTTTTTCCCGATGTTTCGTCTCGATTGGTTCGAGATGGAAGATTCGTTGTGGGGGCAATATCCGAATGCGCTCTCGCGTGATCTCGGCGCGCTCACCGATTCGAATACGAAAATTGCAGCGACCGAAGCCGGACGCGTTTTGTATTTCGCCCGAGGCCCGGTGATGGACTTGGTTGGCCTCAACACGCGCGAGACTGCGCTGGCCCCGCCGACGCGAAAGCTCATGAACGATTTCGATCCGGACATCGTGATGATTCATCATGCAGGATCGATCCTCGAGTCGACCATCGTGGACACGGGTGGGGATGTCGTTCCGATTCACGAACCGCTTTGGACGCACGTGTCGCCAAATATTTTGTTTCTTCTGAAAGGCCACCTTCCGCCATACGACGTGCTGAAGCTTCCGAACGTTTTCGTCGCGGCGCCGGCGACCGAGGGATTCTTGGACGACGCGCGCGATCGCTACGACGTGTATGCCGTGCGCTTCTCGAGCCGTTTCTTTCATTTTCACATTTATGCCGTGAAGAAGAATTGGCCGAAAAAACAAGCGCTTTTGGATGCCATCGCGCGCGCGCATCGTGAGTCGAGCGCGCATTCGTATTTGGAGTACTCGCCGGTGTTTGCTCGAAAATGCGAAGATTAAAACCCGGCTGACGATCAGCGCGTTACGATTTTCACGTCGATGCGGCGGCCGATCGCGAGCGCGAAAAATGCGTCGCCTTCAGTTGCAGAAAAGCTTCCGCCGAGCGCGAAGACGTCGCCGTGCAAGCCGTCGTGAACGGAGTCGGGCGACACGACTGCGGAGACGCGCAACGTGGTCGTGCGTGCGTGCGCGGTGAAGGTGCGGTGCTTCATGAGCACGAGCGTGCGCTCGATACCGCGACGCAACGTGGGCGACGTGCCGCCGCGAATTTCCGACGCGATCAGATTCCCCTCGTCGTCGATCGTGAGCACGACATCGACCGCCCCGGTTGCGCCCAACGGAGCGCTGGCCCAGCTTGCGTCGGCGCTGGCGGTTTGCGGAAATGCGCGCGTGAACGTCGTTGCGAGATCCGTCGCGGAGCGATCGCCTTCCGCGCCGAAAGCCTGTTCGGGTTGGTCGTTGCCCGATCGCTCTATTTTTCCAGGCGATCCGTGATTGCGTGGCACGCGCTTCGTCTCGCCGGTGGAGTCGGCTTTCGTCGATTCAGTCGGCGCTCGATCACCGTCGATGTCTCCTTGATCCGAGACCGGGTCGCTGGCGGGATCGATGTCGAACGTTTCGCCGCTCGGCATCGCCGATCTCGTGACGACGTTTTGGTCGGGCGCATCGACCTTCCGTACATGCGTGGCCCAAACCAGCGCGGCGCCGTGAATCGCCATCGATCCGGGTAGCCAAAAAGCCAGCCAAATTGCCGTGGAACGCCCGCGCACCTTATGCCCTCTAGCGACCAGACCGGGATCGCGTCCAGCGTATCGGACAGACCACTGCCGGAGAGAAAAAGTTCCGCTTCTTCTTGCTGTTCCCGGTCCGTTCGTGACAAATCGGGCCCACCGTGGAGAACTCCGAACGTCGGCTCGGCGCGACAATTCCGCTGTTTTCGCTGCGGAGCCCGGACAGCTGGGGAATTGGCGAAATTGCCGATCTGCCAGTCTGCGCAAAGTGGCTGAAAACAGGCGGTTTCAGGCTCCTTCAAATTTTGCCTCCGCACGAGCTCGCGCGCGGTGAGAACAGCCCGTATGGCGCGCGTACCGCGTTCGGGCTCGATCCGATCTACATCACCATCCGCGACGTTCCGGATCTCGACGCGGCCGAGATCGATCGCATGCTCGGCGACGAAGGGAAGTCGAGTCTCGAGCAGGTTCGTTCTACACAGCTCGTGCAGTACGACGCGGTTCGCGATTTGAAGATGAAG
>JBDTFL010000584.1:0-6927 GCA_039937955.1 Polyangiaceae bacterium
TGAAACAGGCCGAAGCGAAACGCGCATCCTCCGGGCAAATGGCAGCGCAGTCGCCGCAGCAACCTTCTTCCGTTCCGTCGCAACCGAACGCATCGCCGTTTCCGCAGCAGCAGTCGCATCCGCCGTCTGGGGCGAGCCAGGGCTACGGCACGAACCCCGCGTATTCGCAGATGCCATCGCAACAACAACAACAGCAGCAGCAGCAACAAATGCGGTCGTCGCCTCCCGCCATGCCGTCGGCTCCGGCTGCGCACGGTCATGCGGCTCCAATGATCGGTTACACCCCGACGCCTCCTCCGATCCAACCGTACGGATCGCCGATCGGCATGCGTGCGGATCAACATGCGCCGCAGCAGCAATACCGTGCGGCCTCGTCGCACGTGCTGCGAACGCGTGCTTACGCGTTCGTCGTGGACGCTCGAGGAATTCCGGTCGAAATCGGATCGGGCCGATTCGGAAAAGCCTATTTGGGTGAAGAGCGTTGGCTCGAATCGAAGACAGATTTTCGTCGTCACGTCGTCATCAAGGTTTTGCAAAAGGGCGTCGACGCCGAAGAGCTGATGCGTTTTCAGATGGAGAAAGAGCTCCTCGAGCGCGTGCAAGGGCACCCGAACATCGTGAAGCTTTTTGCTTCCGGTGAAGGCGACGACGCCGCAGAATTTTTGCCGCCGAGCATTCGCGACAAAGTGGAGAGCGAGTTCGTCGTTCTCGAGAAGCTCGAAATGTCGCTGGAGGAGCGACTCAAGGGCTCGCGCGCCAGCGGTGAAAAAGAAGATCTACTTTTGCTGTCGATGCAGGAGCGCATTTTTCGCACGCTCGACTACTGCATCCCGATCGCATCGGCGGTCGAGTACTCGCACTTGATTCGCAACATCAGTCACCGCGACATCAAGCCGGCAAATATTTTGATTGGGCTTCCCGATCCGACTCTGCGAGGCAGCGCGCTCGAGGTTCGTCTCGCCGACTTCAACGTCGCAAAGGTCCAAGACTCCGACGTCAGTATGGGCATGACGCGTTTGAAGAGCGTGCCGGGAACCCTGTTTTTCCAGAGTCCCGAGCAAGAGACGAACACGCTCGAGCTTTTGGTGAACATGCAGCAAGGTTCACCGGAGGTGGAGTACTTCGAAGATTTTTATATTCAGATCGCGAAGAACGACTCTTTCTCGCTCTTCAATCGCAACGAGCAATATCCGATTCTCTACGCCGACCGCGTCAAGAAGCGCCTCGTTCTCGGACGCCCGTACCGCGAGACGAGCGAGCACAACGTGCGCGCGAAATTGCAGAAGAGCGTTGGCCGTCCGGCCGACATCTACTCGCTCGGTGCCCTGCTCTATTATTTAATCTCTGGCGCGTACGCCAACCCGAAGACGCTCTACGACCACTTTCACAAATTCATCGAGTACGAGCGCGCTGAAGAGAGCAACACCATCGAGTCGTATTTGGAGCACGAATACTCGGTCATCAATTCAATCCGCGCGCCCAAGCTGGCCGACGGCGCGAGCACCGACGTTGCTCCGGCTGACCGATTCTTTACGTATAAACATTTCCTCGACGGCAACGGTGAGCTCATCGATCCCAACGTCATGCGCATCATCGCCAAGTGCATGATCCGCAACAAACCCGACAGCTACTGTCAGGCGCACGACGTCGACACGCGTGGCGTGAGCGATCTCGTCAGTGATCTCATCGGCCTCTACACTTTGTTCGGCGTACACCCGAGCGCACGTCCGCCGCAGCTCTCGCGCATGGGTGCGAATAGCGCGCCGGCCGGTGCAGGCATGACGCGTTTCCGAAATCGTTTGCGTTGGTTCTTCGCTTCAATGTTTCGCCGCAAGAAGTAAACGCGAAATCGCCGACAAAAAAAGGGCGATCCGAAGATCGCCCTCATTGAATCATCCAAGCTGCTTTTCTCAGCGCGGCGGACCGCCGGGTGACGGCGGAATCGCAAAGACGTCCCACGCCGGCGTGTGATTCTTCTCGGTGACCGGCTGGTTCCACAAGTAGACCGATTGATATTGTTTCACGTTGCCCGACGCATCGATCACGACCGGCGCCATGTAGAGCTGCGGTGTCGATCCGTCGAAGCGCTTCGAGCTGAAGACGACCCAGTAATACGTGAGGCCGTTTACCGTTTGGGGTGCGGGTTTCGCGGGGGCCCAACGCGGCCAGCTGTTGGTGATGCCGGGGCTCGGACGATTCGCGCATGCAGGCGGATCGTTCGCAGCAAGTAGCGTTGCAGTGCCCGTGCCGTCCGCCTTCGCGACGTACACTTCGGCGGTCGGTACCGAGTAGACGCCGGCGCCGCTCGTTGCCGATCGATTGAAGGTGATGAGCTTGTCGTCGGGCGAAAACGACGGGTAATACTCGTTGTCGGCGGTGTTCGCGTTGGTGAGCGCCGTAGCCGCGCCGCCCAATTTATTGTTGTACGGAACCAGGTAGATATCGTTGTTGTTACCGTCAGGACGACCGCTCGTGCTCTGCGGCGCCGACGTGTACGCGATCGTTTTGCCGTCATGGCTCCACGACGGCGCGGTGCGATTCGAGTTCGGATCTCCGCTCGAGACCGGAACCGTCCCACTCGCCAAGGCTCCGACGCCGTCGAGCTCGGTCCATTGAATCTTCGTGTTGTCGTTGCTCGCCGCGAGCACCATGTAATCGCCGGCCGCCCAGTGCGCGATCGACGTCGTCATGATCCCTTCCGACTGCGTCTGAAGCGCGGTTTTCGCGTCGGTGCTGAGGAACAGCGGCGTATTGCCGACACCCGCTTCTGCCGAAACTGCTGCGATGCCGTCATCCCATTGTGGTGCGGTTTGCTCCGACGAAAATACCGCGTATTTGCCGTCTGGCGTGGACACGTGACATCCAATGCACGTCGTCGGATATTCAGAAACCTTTGCGGCAGGAAGCGTGAGCTGTACGTCGTCGTCGCCGACGTTGAAGCCTTTGAGCTCGCCGTCGTTACCGCCGATGATGTGCCAATAGACGATCGCGCCAGGTGCATCGACAGGAGCGATTCCGAAAGGTCCGCTCGATCCTTGTGCAAGCCCCGTGATAGCGCCGCTCGCGTAGACCGCGCCACGAACGCTCACGGTCATCGGTACGCCGGCAGAATCTTTCGCGAGCGCGGCCCACATCGCCTGGGGCATCGTCCATTCGGTGGCCGTCGTGTAGACGACGAGGTCGTTCGTTTGATTGTCGGCATGCACGTGGAGCTCGAACAAATTTTCTCCGCCGCCGGCTTGCCAACCGAAGCGCGGACGCAGCCAATTTCTCGGCAAAAGCGAGCCGACTTCCGATTGCACCAAGCACGGCGCGTCGGCTCCGCCGTCGCCCGCTGTTCCTGCTCCCGAAAAGAGCGTTCCGGAATTTGCGGGAGCTGAACCCGTGCCCCCATCTGGCGTGTCGATGATCGGCGTCGAAGGAAAATCGGTGTGCGGTCCGGTCGATCCGTCGCTGCCAATGAGGCCGCCTCCGGAATCGTAGATCGATGATCCGTCGTCGCCGCCGCCCACTCCTGAATCAGGTTTGAACGTCGAGCTGTCGTCGCTGCTTCCGCATGCTTGCAATGCCGCGAGCCCAGAGCCTGCACAGACTGCGAGAAGCAACGAGAGCGATCGGCGTCGAAACATTTCACTTCCTCCATAAGGGACGCGCCGCAACCGCGCGTCGAGATTTTTGCGCTGTGAGCGCACAAAAGGATGGCCGATCAAAAACGACTTTCGTTGGAAAAAAACCAGGCGACTGAAAAAAAAGACTGCGCACAACAGCGCGATTATGAGACGAGGTCATGCGAAGGCAGTCATGACGGCACAAGACCTCACTATTGCGCACCCGGATGGACGCGTTGAGCTTCGCGAAGACGTCGTCTTGCACGACGAGCGTCTCTTCAACGAGGACCTCGCACCCACGCGCATCGCGAGTCGCACGTGGTCGACCTACACGTACGCGGCGCTGTGGATCTCGATGGCCCACTGCATCCCGACCTACATGCTCGCGTCGGGGCTCATCGGTAAGGGGATGAATTGGTGGCAAGCGCTCGTCACCATTTTAGTCGGCAACACCATCGTGCTCGTACCGATTTTGCTGAACTCGCATCCGGGCACGAAGTACGGAATTCCCTTCCCGGTTTTTGCGCGCGCCTCGTACGGCGTTTTTGGCGCCAATTTGCCGGCGATGATGCGCGCCATCGTGGCGTGCGGCTGGTTCGGAATCAACGCGTGGATTGGCGGACAAGCGCTGCAAACATTTTTCAGATCGCTGTGGAGCGGCTGGCCCACGCTGCTCGGCGCCGCAACGCCCGGCGGCCATCTGCTGACCGAATGGATTTCATTTTTACTTTTTTGGGGCCTCAACATTTTGATCGTGTTTCGCGGAATGGACGTGCTCCGCAAAGTCGAAAACCTCGCCGCGCCGTACGTGCTGGTGATGACGGCGCTGCTCGTGTGGTGGGCCATCTCACGCGCGCACGGCCTTGGCAACATCATGAAAGATTCAGGCAAATTCCCCACGCTCGGTGCGTTCTGGCCGGTCTTCGTTCCGAGCGTCACGGCCATGATCGGGTTTTGGGCAACGCTCTCTTTGAACATGCCCGACTTCACCCGCTTCGGCCGTTCGCAAAAAGAACAGGCGCTCGGACAAGTCGTGGCGCTGCCGCTCACGATGACGATTTTTTCGGCGATGGCCGTTCTCATCACCAGCGCGTCCGAGAAAATTTACGGCGAGACGATTTGGGATCCGATCCAGCTCGTCGGACATTTCGAATCGCGTTTGGTCGTCGCCATCGCCATGTTCACCGTGGTCGTTGCAACGTTGAGCGTGAACATCGCCGCCAACGTCGTGTCGCCCGCCAATGATTTTGCGAACATCGCTCCGAAGAAAATCTCATTTCGCATCGGCGGCCTCATCACCGGAATCGTCGGCATCTTGATGATGCCGTGGAAGCTCATCGCCGACCCGAGCGGCTACATCTTCAAATGGTTGCTCGGCTATTCGGGCGGCCTCGGCTCGATCGCCGGCGTCTTGATTTGCGACTACTGGATCTTGCGCAAAACGAAGCTCGAGCTCGCTGACTTGTACAAACGCGACGGCGTTTACAGTTACGGCAGCACGCTCGCCACGAATTGGAACGCGATCATCGCAACGCTGACCGGCTGCTTTTTTGCCTGGGTCGGCGTGTTCGTAGAACCGCTCCACGTGCTGTTCGATTACGCCTGGTTCGTCGGCGCCTTCGGTGCAGCCTTCACCTATTTCGCGCTCGAGAAGATGCTACCGCACCGCGACGACGAAAAGCCGAGCGACGCGCAGGCGTCCTGAAAAGCGCCGGAAAATCCGCTGCGAGTGCTTGACCTCGCGCGGACGAGGTGGATAACTCGCCCTCAACATGGCCCGTAACGTCAAAGTTGGTTTGATTCAAATGTCGACGCCGTTCGATCCGTCGTGGTCGGTCGAACAGGTTAAACAATCCGCTTTCGATCGGCACATGCCGCTCATCGAGCAAGCCGGAAAAGACGGCGTCCAGATCTTGGGTCTGCAGGAAATTTTCAACGGCCCGTACTTCTGCCCGAGCCAAGATCCGAAGTGGTATGCCGCCGCCGAAGCCTGTCCCGGCCCGACCGTCGAAGCCTGTCAGGCGATCGCCAAGAAGTACCAAATGGCGATGGTCGTCCCAATCTACGAGCGTGAGCAGGCGGGCGTTTACTACAACACCGCAGCGGTTCTCGACGCTGACGGAACGTACCTCGGCAAGTACCGCAAGAATCACATCCCGCACGTCAACCCGGGTTTCTTCGAGAAATTTTTCTTCAAGCCCGGCAACCTCGGCTATCCGGTTTTCCAAACGCGTTACGGCAAAGTCGGCGTCTATATTTGCTACGACCGCCACTTCCCCGAAGGCGCCCGCATCCTCGGATTGAACGGCGCGGAGATCGTTTTCAATCCGTCAGCCACCGTTCAAGGGCTCTCGCAGTATTTGTGGAAGCTCGAGCAACCGGCGCACGCCGTCGCGAATGGCTACTTCCTCGCCGCGAGCAATCGCGTCGGAACCGAAGCTCCGTGGAACATCGGCAAATTCTACGGCACCAGCTACGTCGTCGACCCGCGTGGAGCCTTCTTGGCGACCGCATCGGAAGACAAAGACGAGCTCATCACCGCAACGTGCGACCTCGATCAGATTCAGGAAGTGCGGAACACGTGGCAGTTCTATCGTGACCGTCGCCCGGAGACGTACGAGCTGATGACGAAGCTCTAGGCTCTACCTCAGCTCTAAAATAACGACCGGCGCGTTCGGGTAAGATTCCCTTTATGCGCCGCTTCCTTTTTGTCGCTTCGATTTTTTCGGGTTTGCTCGTTTCGATTTCTGCAAACGCCGACACGCTCACCGTCGGTCCTGGAAAAACGTATCCCAAGGTTTGCGCAGCCATCGCCGCGGCGCATGCGGGCGATACCATTCAAGTCGATGCCGCCGGAAATTACGACGGCGAGAATTGCTCGTGGGACACCGACAATCTCACCGTCACCGGCGTGAACGGCCGCCCCAAGATCAATCTCACCAGCGCGCCGTCCAACGACAAGGGCATTTTCACCATTACCGCTGCCCATGCCACGGTCGAAAATTTCGAGTTTTCCGGCGCAACTTCCAGCACCAACAACGGCGCGGGCATTCGTCATCAAGGCCTGAGCCTCACCGTGCATGGCTGCTTTTTTCACGACAACCAAGACGGCATTTTGGGATCGCCCGCCATCGATCAAAGCGCCACAGCACAACCAGGACAGGGCTCGATCACCGTAGAAAATAGCGAATTCGCGCACAACGGCGCGGGCGACGGCTTCTCGCACAACATGTACATCGGCATGTACGGGACCTTCACGCTCCAGGCCTCGTACTCGCACGGGGCCAAGGTGGGGCACCTCGTGAAGTCCCGCGCGTAC
>JBDTFL010000585.1:0-2792 GCA_039937955.1 Polyangiaceae bacterium
GGTGATCTTTTTCATCGGCGCTGGCCTCACGGTCGCTGCAGGCGCGCTGACCATCGTCTCCGGTATCGACACGATGAACAGCCCTGGCTCGGCCGCGGTCCAAAAAGATTGCGTGGGGCAGGGTGAGAGCTGCCAGGAATATCAAGACGGCCGATCGAAGCAGCTTCGCACCAACATTTTGCTCGGCGCCGCCATTGGGCTCGGCGCACTCACCATCGTCGACGGTCTGTTCTTCACGCAGTGGTCACATCCGCCCAAAGCGGCTGGGCGCGGCTCGGCGTTCTCACCGGCCGCCAAACCGTCGATTGAGCCTTATTTTGGCGGGTATTCGCGCGGCGGCACTCTCGGCCTCCACGGCGTTTTCTAGCGTCCGACATGAGCCGAGCCACGCGCAGCGTCCAGAAACCCCGACGTAACGCGTCAGCCGGTCGTCATTTCCAGACGCATTGCGGCGTTCGGAATAAGCACTCTGCTTCGGACCGTGGTTTAATGAGTGTGGGGTGACAAAATTTTTCGCCACCGAGAACGTCGAGCGACTCGACCGCTTCGAGCTCATCGCTGAGCTCGCGAGTGGCGGTATGGCAACGGTGTTTCTCGCGCGCCTCGGCGGCGTCGCCGGGTTTCAACGCTTCGTTGCCATCAAGCGGCTGCATCCGCATTTGGCCGGCGACCGCGACTTCATCGAGATGTTTCTCGACGAGGCCCGCATCGCCGCGCGCTTGCATCATCCGCACGTCGTTCCCATCCTCGAAATCGGCGAGAGCGAAAAGGGCTACTACCTCGTCATGGAGTACATCGAGGGGGACACGCTCGCCCGCTTGATGGCGCGTTCAGCGCAATCGGGAAATGCGTTACCCGCTCGCGTCGCGGTGCGTGCCGCGCTCGATGCGCTCGCGGGTTTGCACGCCGCACACGAGATGACCGACGACGAGGGAAAGCCCCTGGAAATCGTGCACCGCGACGTGTCGCCGCAAAATATTCTCGTGGGCGTCGACGGCTCAGCGCGAATCGCGGATTTCGGCGTCGCACGCGCAGCTTCACGACTCACGACTACGAAATCCGGTCAGCTCAAAGGCAAGCTCTCCTACATGGCGCCGGAACAAGCACGCGGAAAAGGAATCGATCGCCGCGCCGACGTCTTCGCGATGGGCATCGTTTTGTGGGAGCTACTCGCGCGCAAACGCCTCTTCAAAGGAGACGGCGGTGAGGCCGAGACGCTCAATAAAGTGATGCACGAGCCCATCCCGCATCTGCGTGATGCGAACCCGGAGCTACCGGAGCCAATAGTTGCAGTCTGCATGCAAGCGCTCGAGCGCGACATCGACAAGCGTTTCAAGACGGCCGCGATTTTCGCTGAAACCCTGGAAAAAGCGGCAATTGATGCAGGCTTGCTCGGCGCGCATCGCGATGTTGCGGCGCATCTCGAGCTCGTCATCGGCACCGACATCTCGCAGCAACGCGACGCGGTTCGCGCTTGGCTTGCGCGTAGTGAGCCGAGCCGGCAAGGCGACCAACGCCTCGACGCAACGCCGCCTCCCGCGCCAGCTTCGTCACCAGTGAGCGCAAAGTCGCTCCCGAACGAGCATGCGTCACTCACGCGCATCGACGGCGCACGTGCATCACGCATTCACTCGGAAGGATCGAAACCCTCGGGCGACGAAATTGCGGCCGCTTCGAGCGGCTCACTTCCGCTGCCGGTTCCGAATCCGATCCCGCGCACGGCGTCGCGGCTCGGCGACGTGTCGAGCGTCTCGTCGGCGATCCTCTCGGTGCCAGGAACGCCTGGAACACCGATCCTGGTTACAGCGCCGCCTCCGAGAAAATCGCGCGGGTCATCAATCGTAATCGCGGTGTTGCTGCTGATCATCGTTGGTGGGGGATTTTACGCCATCAAATTGACGAAATCGCACGACGTCGCCGCAAACCCGAGCACGCCAACGCCCACGCAAACGCAAACGCAAACGACCATCGCACCACCACCCAACTCGGCAACTGCAACGACGACCAGCGACAAGGTCGACGCGAGCATTGCACCCTCGTCCTCGGCGAGCACAACGTTGCTCACTACATCGACCGCTGCGTCCGACAAAAAGCGTCACGCCAGTCACGCTCACGCGAAGCCGCCGGTCGACGCCGCCGCACAACCGAGCGCGACTCCAACCGCAGCTGCGACGACCTCCGCGACGCCCGACGACATCTCGCACAATCCCTATCGGTAGCTGGACGCCCTGCGCGTAGCTCGATTGCTGGACGCCTGCGCGTAGCTCGGCTTTAACCTCGTGACGTGATTTCTGGCGACGACCTGCGGACGCGTTTGCTCACGTGGTACCGAGAAAATAAGCGTGATTTGCCATGGCGCCGCACGAAGGATCCGTATGCGATCTGGCTCAGCGAGGTGATGCTGCAGCAAACGCGCGTCGATACGGTCATCCCCTACTACGAACGATTTCTCACTGCATACCCAACCGTGCATGCGCTTGCGGAGGCGCCGCTCGAAGAGGTGCTCACGAAATGGAGCGGCCTCGGTTATTACCGACGCGCGCGTACGTTGCACGCAGCGGCGCAGCAGGTGACTTCAGAGCGAGAAGGAATTTTTCCGCGCACGGCGAGTGAGCTCCGCGAAATCGTCGGCATTGGTCCGTACACCGCCGGCGCAGTTGCGAGCATCGCGTTCGACACCGCGGCCGCGTTGGTCGACGGCAACGTTGTGCGTGTTTTGGCGCGAATTTATGCGGTAAGTGACGACGTTCGAAAGCCCGCGGGTGTCGCAAAAATTTGGAAGCTCGCCGAAG
>JBDTFL010000586.1:0-5931 GCA_039937955.1 Polyangiaceae bacterium
GACGCAAACACGACCGCGAACGGTTTCGGCGCCTTCGAGCTCGCCCCTTCCGCTTCCATGTCGAGCGTGCGGCTCGCGGTGACCGCTGGCGGCCGCGCGCCCATGAAACAACTTGTAAACAGCACCAAAAACGTGAGCGCCAAAGGCGCGAGACGGGTCTTTTTGAGCATGGAAGTGCGTTGTTCGAAAAACGCGCGGCGAACCTACAGCGCTTCCGGAATTCGACCAACACGCTCTGGATTCAGCATCGAGGTCGTCGCAAATTGCGGCCGCGAATCGTACAATCGACTACGCGATGACGCAGCGCGCTTGCTTGTAACGCCCGCAAAAGCTAGTAAGGCGCGCATTATGTCCGAGCTCCGCAACGTCGCAATCGTGGCCCACGTCGACCACGGCAAAACGACGCTCGTCGATCACATGCTTCGTCAGGCGGGGACCTTTCGAGACAACGAAGCGGTGGTCGACCGCGTCATGGACTCCAACGATCTCGAGCGAGAGCGCGGCATCACCATCCTCGCGAAGAACACGAGCGTCCGTTACAAGGGCATCAAGATCAACATCATCGACACACCCGGCCACGCGGATTTCGGCGGCGAGGTCGAGCGCACGTTGCTCATGGCCGACGCAGCGATCTTGCTGGTCGACGCCGCAGAAGGCCCGCTTCCGCAGACGCGTTTCGTTTTGCGCAAATGTTTGGAGCTCGGCTTTCCGATCATCGTGGTCATCAACAAGATCGACCGCCAGGACGCGCGCCCGAACGACGTGCTCAACGAGATCTTCGATTTATTCGTCGACCTCGAGGCGAGCGACAAGCAGGTGGATTTTCCAGTCGTTTACGCGATCGGCAAGCAGGGCATGGCGAAGGTCAATCTCGAGGACACCGGCACCACGCTCGCGCCGCTCTTCGATCTGATCCTCGAAAAAGTTCCGCCGGCACCGGGCGACGCAACCGCGCCGCTCCAAGTGCTCATCAACAATTTGGATCACGACGACTACTTGGGACGTTTGGCGATCGGTCGCATCGTGGCCGGTACGCTCAAAGCGAATCAGCCAGTCGCGATTTTGAAAGACGGCCACTCGCTCAAAGGCACCATCAAAGTGCTGCAGACGTTCGAGGGCTTGAAGCGCACGTCGGCGCCCGAAGCCGCAGCGGGTGAGCTCGTCGCCATCGCAGGCATCGAAGAGGTGTACGTCGGCGACACCATCGTCGATCTTTCGCAGGGTTGGGAAACGCGCGCGCTGCCGCGCATCTTGGTCGAGCAGCCGACGCTCAAGATCCGCGTCGGCGTCAATACCTCGCCATTTGCCGGTAAATGCAAGCAGTCCAAGTTCTTGACGAGCCGCCAACTGCGCGAGCGTCTCGAGCGTGAGGTCCGCAAAAACCTGGCAATTCGCTTCGAAGAATCGGACTCCCCGGACACGTTCGTCCTGCTCGGTCGCGGTGAGTTACAGCTCGCGATCCTCTTCGAAACGATGCGCCGCGAAGGCTACGAAGTGCAGCTCGGAAATCCCGAGGTCGTGACCTCCGAGGTCGACGGCGTCGTCAGCGAGCCGATTGAATTGGTCGTGGTCGACGTTCCCGAAGCCTTCATCGGCGTCGTCACCGAGCGGCTCGGCCAACGCCGCGGTCGCATGGTAAAGATGAGCAATCCCGGATTCGGGCGCGCGCGCCTCGAGTATCGCGTGCCCTCGCGCGGGCTCATCGGTTTCCGCGGTGAGTTCCTCACGTCGACGCGCGGCACCGGTTTGCTCAACACGATCTTCGACGGCTGGGAGCCGTGGGGTGGTCCGATGATGAAGCGTCAATCAGGCGCGCTCGTTTCGGATCGTCAAGGCGTGAGCACGCCGTACGCAATGAATCACCTGCAAGCGCGCGGATCCTTTTTTCTAGCGCCGGGCGCAGACGTTTACGAGGGCATGATCGTGGGCGAGCACAATCGCCCGAACGACGCCGACGTGAACATCATCAAAGAGAAGAAGCTCACCAACGTGCGCAACCACGGCAAAGACGACAACGTCGCGCTCGCGGTTCCACGCGTTTTGAACATCGAAACGGCGATGGAGTGGATCGACGCCGACGAGCTCGTCGAGGTCACTCCGGATTCGGTGCGCGTCCGCAAACAGATCTTGAAGATCAATTTGCGACCGAGCCGCGCGGCCGCGATCGACGAAGCGCAAGCTGTCTGACGCGCTAGATCACGTTTTCAAAATCTCGAGCAACCGATCCACGATCTGCGTCGGCGCACCCACTTGCTCCGCGGTCTTCTTGAAGAGGCCCATGTCCTTTTCGGGAATTGGACTCTCGAACGCTGGCAGCTTGTCTGCGATTCGTCGTCCATAGTTTTGATAGATCGGCGAAGGGAATAGCGTCGTCGTCAACATGTGGAGTAGCGCATGCGCGTCGGCTCCGTTTTTTTCCGCCATCGCGAACGCTTCGATCATCGAGCGGGTCGCCGCGAACATCAAAAAATTGCCGGCGATTTTTACCGCCACTGCCGCGCCTGCCGCTTCACCGAAATCGAAAATGCCTTTGGCGCCGATCGCTTCGAGAACGGTTCTTACGCGGTCTTTTGCAGCCTTTGCGCCGCTAACGGGAATCCACAATTGGCGTGCGACCGCGGCTTCCGGACGTCCGAACACCGGCGCCTCGACGTAGCTGCATCCGCGGTCCTCGTGCATTTTCGCGATGCGACGCGCGGCTTCCGGTGACACCGTGCTCATCGAAATGTGAACGCCGCCTTTGCCGAGCTTCTCCAAAAATCCGTCGCTCAGAACGATGCTCTCGAGCGCGGCGTCGTCCCACACGACACTGGCGACGATACCGCCGCTCGTTATTGCATCTGCAGGTGACGTCGCGAGCTTTGCGCCGCGCGCAATGAGCGGATCCACTTTGCTGGCCGTGCGGTTGTAAACGCGTAGCGAATGCCCGGCCTCGAGAAGGTTCGTCGCCATCGGAAATCCGAGAAGCCCGAGCCCGATGAATCCAATTTCATTCATGACCACCTCCAAATCTAACGTTGACGTTGACGTCATGTTTTGAGAAGAAATCAGCGACGCTTTTGTTCCGCCATCCATCGCTCGAAGCGCTTGATGTGTGATTTGAGGTCGGTGCGAAACTGCTGCATCGCAACCAGCCTCTTGTCGGCGTCTTCCAAGTGCGCCCGCAGAATGGTCAGCACTTTTTGCTTGGCCCGAACACCACTGGCGTCCGAGAAATAAAGCTCGATCACGTTGCGAATCTCGTCGAGCGAAAGTCCGAGATTTTTGAGCTGCTCGATCTTGCGGAGACGCAAAATCGTCTGCTCGGGATAATGATGCTGGCCTGTCCCTTCCCGCTCACCGGCCGGAATCAATCCGATGCTCTCGTAATAGCGGACCGTACGCGGGGTGACCTCTGCGCGTTCCGCCAATTCTCCGATTCGCATCGACGAACTCATGAACATGACGTTTACGTCATGTTTGCATAGCTCGCAACGTCGGCGCTCTAGGTCAAGGATTCAGAATGAGTCGCATGCGCAAGAACGCCAGCACGGGTCGTCTTGCCAGGTCGGCGAACACCGATCGGCCACGTCGCTTCGATAAAGGCGTCGGGTCTTTTCAGTATCGCTCAGAACGCGAGAAAACCAGACGCGCTACTCCGACTTGGACGACGGATTCTTGACCGATTTTTTGCTCGAATTCTTCGTTGCCTTCGTGGCATCGCTCGGCGGATGCGGCATTGCCGCGACTCCCATGACGTAGGTCGGCTGCTTCTCTGGCGGCGGACTCGCGAAAACCGGCGGCGCGGCTGTTCCCATTTCGGGAGCTTGCAAGAACGGATTCGTTTGGATTGTCGCGACTTCGCCCATCGTGTGCGGCGTTTGGACGGCGTGCGTTTTTTCGTACGCCGAGAATGCCATTGCCGCGCCGCCGAAAAAGAGAGCCGCGCTCGCTACACGCGTCACGCGCTTTTTGCGAACACCGACGCTACAGTCGCTCGTCATGATCGTGCCGTCGGCGCGACGAAAGAATCGCGCGCACAAATCGCCTTCTTTTTCCCGCAAAAGCGCTTCGGCCTCGAGCGAGGTCATCGCCGAAAGGTCGTAGACATTTTTCTGACAGCCGTCGCAAAAGCGTACCTGGTCATCGCCCGTCATTTTCTCCCAGCTCGCGCTGCAAGGGCTCGCGATCTTCGTTTGCTGGAGCATCGGCAGTCGCGCACGCGCGTACCCGACTTTCCGTTTCTTCATCTCGGCGATCTGCTTCTCGAGCTCGCGTTGCTTCCCCGACAGATACGCAAACTCGTGGGCTCGCTCTTTCACGTCGGCGAGCTCGCGCTCCAGCTCGATGCGACGCGCTTCCACCGCCTCTTCGTCATTTCGGTACGGCATCCCTCTCGTACGGACCACCGAACGCGGCGATCTATCGGATCGGCGAATGCCTTTTCTGCCTACCGGCTTCGCGAGTCAGACTTGATCATCATGCCCATCGTGTGGCGACGGATCGTGGACGGCGGCCCGTCCTTCGTCTTTGCCCTCGGCTGGACTGCAACTGGCTGTGGGATGATCACGCCCGGATCGCCAGCCCCCAACATTCCTGGATTCGGAACACTCTGCGGGACGAGAGCCGGCTGCGCGACGAGAGGCTGCGCGTCCGCAACTACGACTGGAATCGGCGCGGGTTGCAAACGATAACCAAGCACCGCTGCAGCTACACCGCCGAACGCGACGACGGCACCGGCAACGCGTGAAATCCATTTTCGGCGGACCCCCACGGGGCAATCCGTGGTGAGAACCGTGTCGTCATCGCGCAGATAGAAACGCGCGCACAAATTACCCTCTTTTTCTCGAATAAGCGCCTCGGCGTCGGCCGCGTTTAGCGCCGACAAGTTGTAGACGTTCTTCTGGCAGCTTCCGCAAAAACGAACGCGGTCGTCGCCCTTCATCTCATCCCAGTTGGCGCTGCACGGACTCGCGATCTTCGCAGTCGTGAGCATCGGCAAGCGACGCGCTTGCACGAGGCTCTCTTTCGTTTGCGTGATCGCAGCGAGCTCAGTCTCGAGCTCCTTCGCGCGCCATTTCAAATATGCGAATCGGTCGGCCCGTGACCGCACATCACTCAGCTCACGTTCAATCTCGATTCGGCGTGCCTCGACGGCGTTCTCGTCGTTTCGATAGGCCATGAAGACATCGTACGCGAGGCGAGCGCATTCGGTCTGAGGTGTGCCAAATCAATGCGGTGCGAGTAGGATGTCCACGCACGTGCGAGTCTTCGTCGTCTCGATCTTTTTCGCGAGCGCAGTGACCGTTGCGAGCGGCGCGCGCGCGAACGCGAGCTCCGACGAATTGGTCCGCCAAGGGAAGCTGCATGAAGCGTTTGATGAAGCCGACCGTGCGCTTCGTAGTTACACGGACGCGCTCGCGATCGATCCGACGTCGGGCGACGCGTATCTCGGCCTCGGTCGTGTTCGTCTTCGGCTCGGTCAAGCGCACGAGGCGGAACGCGTTTACTCGACGGCGCTCGAGCACGTTCCGACTTTGACAGACGCGTTGGCCGGACGTGCGCATGCACGACGAGCGCTCCGCGCGTACGACCTGGCCGATGGTGATTTGGCGGATTACGCGAAAACCACGCAAAGCGTCTTGTCGTGGCGCGAGCTCGCAAAGTGGTACGGCGAAGAAGGACGTTTTACAGCCGAATTGTCGGTATGGCGTGGACTTCTC
Source organism: Polyangiaceae bacterium (assembly GCA_039937955.1). Lineage (GTDB taxonomy): Bacteria > Myxococcota_A > Polyangia > Polyangiales > Polyangiaceae > JAICXU01. Next base: position 5,703 of record JBDTFL010000586.1, read on the forward strand.
GAATTTGCAGAAACCCATTCTGATGGTGCGCTCGAAGCGTCTGCGCGGGTTGAGACGCGCGCGCTCGTCGCTCTCGCAAAACCGATCGATCCGGCTGCTTACCCGACGACGAATGATTTCACGCGAGGCGCCCTCGCCAACATCGCGCGTCGCGGTGGTTGATCCGACTCAGAATTGGATCGCCGAGCCGCTCACGATTTGGTAGTTCCCGCCAGAGGCTGGTCCGGAG
>JBDTFL010000587.1:0-3129 GCA_039937955.1 Polyangiaceae bacterium
GGCCACGTCTCGCAGGGTCGGCGGGCGACAAGCTCGCGGTCGCGTGGGCGCTCAAAACGATGACCGCGGCGGGCCTCAGCAACGTGCACGCAGAGCCAGTCATGGCACCCGTGTGGAAGCGCGGCGCGGAGAGCGCGGAGATCGTTTCACCCGTGCATCAGTCCTTGGCCATCACGGCACTGGGCTGGAGCGGAGCTACGCCGAAAGAGGGGGTCAGCGGTGAGGTCATCGAGGTGGACTCGCTGGATGCGCTCGCCAAGCTTCCGAAAGGATCGGCCAAAGGAAAAATCATTTTCGCGAATCCCATCATGAAGCGAACGAGCGACGGCACGGGTTACGGCGCTGCAGTTCCGATGCGTGGTGGCGGCCCAAAGCTCGCGATGGATGCCGGCGCGCTGGCCTTCGTGATTCGCACGGTGGGAACTTCGGAGGATCGTTTTCCGCATGCCGGCGCTGCATCACTGCGTGAGGCTCCGAAGCCCATCGCCGCGGGCGCCATCTCCACCGTCGACGCCGAGCTGCTTCATGACATGCTCACAAAGCATGCTGATTTAAAGCTCAAAGTCATTCTCACGCCCGAGCGCCAGAAAGACGCACCAACCTCCAACGTCGTCGGAGAAATCCCCGGCACCACGCGCAAAGACGAAGTCGTGCTCATGGGCGCGCATCTCGACTCCTGGGATTTGGGCCGCGGCGCGATCGACGATGCAGCGGGATGCGGCATCGTTCTCGAAGCCGCGCGGCTCGTGGGTGAGCGCGCACACGCGGAAGGCAAAGCGGGTCCAGCCCGGACCATTCGCGTCGTATTTTTTGCGGCTGAAGAAAACTCGGGTGCCGGAGGAAAAGCTTATGCATCTGCGCACGCGTCCGAGATCGGCAAACATGTGCTCGCGATGGAAGCGGATTTCGGAACCGACAGAGTCCTGGCGGTAAGGTTCATGGGCCCGAACATTCCGGCTTACGATTCGATCGCGAGCGCGCTCTCGTCGCTGCAAATTCCGCGTGCCGACGGTGAAGCGCATCCGGGCTCCGACATCACGCCGCTCGTGAATTCCGGGGTTCCTACGATCGACCTGCGCCAAGACGGCTCGCGGTATTTCGATCTGCATCACAGCGCAAACGACACGGAGGACAAGCTCGACGCGAAAGGAATGGCGCAGACCGCGACCGCATTTGCCGAAGTCGCGTATCGCATTTCGGAGATGTCAGGCGACATCGGCCGTGCGCCGCCGCAAAAAGAAAAACCCTAAGGTCAATGAGCCGAGCTACGCGCGGCGTCTACATGAGCCGAGCTACGCGCAGGCGTTTAGAAGCCGCTACGCGCCGTCTAGATGACGCTTCTCCAAACAGCGTGAAATCGCAGGTTTCCGCGCTTGTCGTCTTTATCGGTCAACGTGATGGTGCCTTTGCCGCGCCCGCGCGTGATGGAGCTCTCGAGGCATCCTTGAAGCCCTTCTGCGTAGCAATCCAGATCGAACTCTTGCGCGGGGAAGCCGAACAGCGAAACGATGCCGCCCTCTTTGTCGGCTTGCTCTTCAACGCTGAGCTCCCCGAGGCCGCGCGTCAGCTGTCGATGAATGTACGGGCCCTGTCGAAAGAGAGATGCCGGCGTGAGACCGAACAGACCGACCGTTGCGTCGATGAACCCGCGGAGCAAAACGCGGTCGTACGTTTCGGTCATCGTCTCCCGCCAAATTTGGATGTTTCGTGTCGATCCGATGACGGCCCGAATGGCGTCCGACAATCCCATGTGCACGGTCATTGGCAGCCAGCCGACGGCGATCGCACCGTCGACCTTCTCCACGCGATCTCTTCCGAACGTCTCCAGAATTTGCGTCTGCTCGTTCGCAAGAAGCTTGCGCACCGACCGGAGCAGCGACTTCGTGTGCGTCGCCCGCATCTGATGGATCTTTGCAGGCATCAGCAGAAGGATACGCCAAATAAAAAAAGAGCAACCGCTCCACCTTCAGCGGTTGCTCCTCCTCCTAGACGCGACGCAAGTCTGGTCGCTATTCTAAACGCGACGCAAGTCTGGTCGCTTTCCTAGACGCGACGCAAGTCTGGTCGCTATTCCAAACGCGACGCAGGTCTGCTGCTAACGGCCGGAAATAAGCTGATTCAGACGACGCTCGACATCCGAAACGAGCGAGCGCGACTTCGGAATTCCGAGTGCGAGAACGAGCTTACGGAAATTCGTTTCGTTCGCACCGCCGCCGCTGCTCGATGCAACGCTCTTCGTGGCGAGTGTGCTCGGTGCTGCGCTGCCCTTGGCCGATCCTCCGCCCGCCTTCTTCTTGGCGCTGCGTTTTTTCGCGTCCGAGCGAATGACGTAAACGTGCTTCTCGCTGAGCGTCATGCCCGCAGCCTTCGCCTTGGCGACCACTTCTTTGGCCGGCACTGAGGTGGGGATACCGCGAACGAACGAAGCTTTCGTGGGCTTGGCAGGTTTGGCTGGCTTGGCAGAACTGGGCGACTTCTTAGGCATGGGGAAGGATCTCCTGGGGACCGGAATCGGCGAAACGGACCTTACGCTACGAATGCCTAATGTTCAATGATTCGTTCCGAGGAGCTCACGAACCTCAGCGATCGACTTTCCTGCGTAAAATTTCGTAGCGTTGGCAACCGTGGAGAAGGATCGGCTCTCCATGCGGTCGACATAAAGGGTGCCGTTAAGGTGGTCGACCTCGTGCTGGAGAATGCGCGCCGGCCAACCGCGGACTTGCCATGTTTGCTCGGCGCCATGCTCGTCGACACCTACCACCTCGACCTCACGGCTGCGCTCGACGAGCGCAACGTAGCCGTCGACGCTGAGGCATCCTTCGAAGAAAGTGCGCTTCTCGTCTCCGACGAAGCGCAGTACGGGATTCACGAATACCCTCGTTTTGAAGGGAATTCGTTCACGGAGCGCGCGATCCGCCTCGGGCAGCTTGGCCAAGAGATCTTCACGATCCTCCAGTACGATGACCTGCATCGGAATTCCGATCTGAGGCGCAGCGAGCCCGACGCCCGGGGCAGCTCGCATTGTCTCGATCATGGTGGTGATGAGCTCCTGAAACGCGTCGGTCCGAATTTGGTTCGGCGAAACGTCAAGGGCGCGGGCACGGAGAACCACGTCCCCCGTTTGGACGA
>JBDTFL010000588.1:0-3637 GCA_039937955.1 Polyangiaceae bacterium
ATATGTGTATTATGCACATACCGGAAACCTCGAGGTGCCGTATCTGTTTTGGCTCGCATGGGCGCTCGTCGAAATCGATCGCGTTGCGAATGGTGAGGCCCGCGAAAAACAGGTTTTGCTTTTGGCCGTCGCTGCCACACTAACGAAGGACCAGGCCGCCGCTGCCCTCTTGCTTCCGCTGCCTATTTATTTGGTGCTGGTTCCGCGCTTCACACGAAACACGGCAATTTTCAGGCGAAATCTGATCGTGGCGAGCATCCTTGCGGTCGTGGTTTTCGCTTTTGCGTCGGGCGCAGCGCTGAACCCGAGCGGATTCCACAAGCGCCTCGACTATCTTTTTGGCCCCGCCAGCAAACCATGGGCGGAGGTTCCGCCTGGATTCATGGGCTCACTCATGCTCTTGAAGAACGCGATCCTCGTGACACCGCGTTTCGTTCCGTGGCCTGTCGCGCTGCTTGCGGTGGCTGGAATCGGTCATGTGATTTTTCGAAAGCGCGGCTTGGAGCGCGCGCGGCTGTTGCTTCCGCTTTTCGCGGCGCTTTCGTTTTGGAGTTTTTTCAACATGGGCGCGCGTCGTACGGAGGATCGCTTCTTGTTGCCGGAGAGCATTTTCCTGGCGCCATATCTCGCGGTCACGTTCGAAGCCGCATGCGAGATGTTTCCTAAGCGGCTCAACCTGCTCGTTGCTGCGTGCGCGCTCGCGATGGCACCGGCGCTTCTCGCAATTGCGAACGTCGACGCCACGCTCCTCGCGGATCCGCGTTACGCCGCCGAAGATTGGATCGATGCGTTGCCGAACGGAACGCGCGTCGAGGTTTACGGCAGCGCGCAATTTCTTCCGCGGCTCGGTTCGAACGTCATCGCAACACGCCCCGGCATCGAGCCCATTGATGATCGCCGCCACATCGATGGCGTCGCAGAGATCCTCGATCCGGATTTGGATCCACGCCCGCGCGCTCCCACGGCGATCGTTTTGGCGACCGAGCTCTCGACCGACGCGATGACGAACGTCGATTCGGGTCCGGCGCCTCCGGTTTGGATGTCGTATCGCGATCCGAAATCACACGCTTTTTTCCGAGGATTACGCGACGGCTCGCTCGGCTATCGGCGCGCGCTCACTGCAACGTGCTCGTTGCCGTGGCCCCTCACGTGTCGCGAGATCCATCACTCGACGGCGGGTGAGGTGTGGATCTACGCGCGAATGGAACCCCGCCCACAGGACCCGCAGAAATGAAAATTTAATTGAGAACTGCGGTCGGGTTTCGAAACAGCCACCAGCCGCCTTCGTGTGCGATCAGATTCAAGAGGGGTGGCGCGAACGGCTGCGCGGCGTCGGGTCGTGTGCGGATGAGGACGTAGCTCCAATCCTCGAGATGATAGTCGGCCCACGCGATCGTTTTCAGATCCGCTTCGAGGTAACTCTTCGGCAAACGCACCGCCGGATTCTCAGGACGCGAAAAAAGCGCGGTGCCCTGGTGCAGCCAAACGTCGCTCACGAGCGCCGGACGATCGGCGAGCACCAGCTTGTCGTAATGCACGAACGGATGCCCCGCGAACACGTCGCTGTTCGGGTCGAGCGGAAGATTGAGCAGTCGCGCCTCCGCCGGCACCTTCGCCAAAACCGCATGAAAACCCGCAGCTTCACGCTGAAATCGCCACGACGCAAAGAGCGCCAGAAGAACGATCGTGAGCGCGAGAAATGGCGGCGCACGATCGAACACTGCCGCGAGCCGAGGTCGCGCCTGCAAAGCATCCAGGCGAATCGTCATGAGCCCGAGCAACGCCGCTACGAGCACGAGCCGACCGTCGACAAAACCGAACCAACGAATCGCATGCGGCAGAACCAAAAATGCGAGCATCGTCACCAAGCCGCAGGCAAAGAGAGCGATGACGTGCCGACGCTGGGCGAGGGGCATCGTCGTCTTTCGATCGCGTGCATCACGCACCGTCAGAATCACGCCGACCAACGTCATCGTCCAAATCACGATGCCGACCACTGCGTCGATTCCCGTGCGCGTCATCAGCGTGGGAGTGATGAGCAGGCTGAGCTTGTCGAAGACGCCCTGAAAGACAATGCCGACGTCGTCGTGCACGCTGCGAATCGAGCCTTGCGGAACGGCCGACGCACGTTCAATCCACGCAATATAGGCCGCAAACGCGACCGCCGGGACGAGCGCGCGACCGCGTAAAATACGGCGAAATCGATCGCCGGTGGCCAACGTGCAAATTCCGGCAAGCGGCAAAAATGTGACGAACGCGTCGCCGTGGGTGATGAAGAGCAAAAGCGCGAGCGCCATCACCGTGAGCTCGCGACGCAGTGTCGGTAGCTTGGCGTCCACGTCGGCGAGCAACATGAGCCAGGCCGTGAGGGTGACGACGAGAACGGCGACGCCGAGCAAGTAGCTCGCGAAACCAAACAGCGTCATCAAGTTGAAGCAAAGGCAGAGCGCGAGAAACGGAAATGTCGGCGAGGCATCGTCGTACAAACGACGACGTGCATACGAAACCGCGATTGGCGTTGCGACGACCGGCAGCGTGGCGAGTAGACGAACTGCGCCGAGCGGACCGATGACGCGCGTGAAGAGCTCGGCGAGCTCACGAAAAACCGTATAGGGACCGATGTGCGGCTCGAAGATGTAATAGCGCTGCTCGAACGGCGAAGTCGCGAACCGATGACGAAGTGCGATGAGACCCGCGTGCGCCGGCAAATCCATGAAAGGCAGGGCGTCGAAGGCCCAAAACGCAAGCGCGCCAAGGAAGATCAAAACCCCTAGCGCCCTCCACGATCGCACGGCAAAAGAAGCTATCCCAAGGGCACGTGCTCTGTCGCTCGTTTTGATATGGTGCTGCCTTGCCGACCGCCGCGGACGAAGCACGCAAAACGCCGCCCATCACGCGTACCGCGTTGATGCTCTTGCCGGTGCAGATCGTGTTTCGTGGCGCGGAGGCCCTGCTACCGCTGCTGCTCGCGTTGTGGTTCGGTCGATCACCCGAGACCGATCTTTACTATTTGGCGAGCGCGCTCTTCGCCGTCGCGGGCGCCGCGGTGTCGGCGGCGTTTCAAGATTCGACGTTCATTCCAATTTTGACCGAGGTGATGATCCTCGATCCCAATTCGGTGAAACGCGTCGCAGGATCCATCCTCACGCATACAGTCGCTTACGGATCCGTCATTGCGATGGCCATGGGCGCCATCGCTGCGATCTTGTTTCGTCTGCGTTATGGTGGAGCGCTCTTCGTTCTCGCCGTGGAGATGACCATTCCGTTCACCGCTTGGGTGATCGCGGTTGGCGCGCGCAGTTTTTACGTGGGCCTCCTCAACGCGCATCGAAAATATTCTGCATACCCCATCGCGAGCGGCTCCGGCATCATGGTCGCCATCGGCGTCATCGCTATTGGCCGGGATGCACTCGGCGTTTTGATCCTGCCAATCGCCTTGTTTTTAGGGGAGATCGTAGCAATTGCCATTTTGATGATGATCTCAAAAAGCGCCGCAATCCATCTCACGTGGACGTTCGAGCGCTCCGAGCCGGTGCGTCGTTTTTCGCGTCTCGTGCTCGCAGAGGTTCCGGGCAACGTGCTCACGCGGATCAATCCCACCATCGATCAGCTCTTCGCCGGCCTAACCAGCGTCGTC
>JBDTFL010000589.1:0-3239 GCA_039937955.1 Polyangiaceae bacterium
CTGGCCGGCATCGTCTACTCGCAGAGCGTGCGCGTCGGCGGCGACAAGATGGACGACGCCATCATGAATTTCATGAAGCGCAAGTACAACTTGGCCATCGGCGAACAAACCGCCGAGCGCATCAAGATGCAGATCGGAAATGCCTATCCGCTCGAGCAACAACTGACGTGTGAGGTGAAGGGGCGCGATTTGGTCGCCGGCGTTCCCAAAACCGTCGTCGTCAACTCCGACGAAATTCGTGAAGCGCTCGCCGAGCCCACCAACGCGATCGTCGAGGCTGTGCTTTTGGCGCTCGAAAAAACGCCGCCCGAGCTCGCTGCAGACATCGTCGACAAGGGCATCGTCCTTACGGGCGGCGGTGCGTTGCTGCAAAATTTGGATGTGCTCCTCCGCGAAGAAACCGGATTGCCCGTGATGGTTTGCGACGATCCGATCAGCGCCGTCGTGCTCGGCAGCGGAAAGACGCTCGATCACATGGAGCTGCTCAAAGAAGTCACGATCGGCTGATTTTCGCGCTTCGCGGTGCTGGTCGACGCGAAGCCAAGGCGTGTCTACCCCGCCGGCCTCAGTCGTAATTTCACGGCCAGATGCGCTGTATCGGATATTGCGCGTCTTGCGTGAGCACGTAGACGAGGCCTTCAGTCGTTGCGGCGATGGCGACCGGCAACTCCACTGCGGCCGTGCTTGCCGAAGCGCGGAGCTTCGCCACGCCGCCGGTTCCGTAGCTCAAGTCGGTCGCGAGCGGGCTGGTCGTGAAGCGCACGACGACAGGAATTCCGCCCAACGTGGTGCTGAACCCGCCGGTGAGAATCGTCTTGTTCGGACCTTGCGTAATGCGCACCGCGTAGTCGCCGCAGCCGAGACCGCTGCCGCCGTCGCCCGTTCCGTAATTCGGACACACCGTTTCCGAATTGCGAGCATCCGGGCCGAGCGTCCACTTGATCGTGCACAAGGTGTCCGTAACGGTGCAGCCAGCGACGTTTTGTTCGGCGGCTTGATACAGATCGTTTCCGATCATCGTCGCTTCGTAGGGCAGAAAAAATCGGAAGCCGCTTTCCCATCCGCCGGCGTCGCCATCACCAGCGTCGGGCAGCGGACCGAATCCCGGATCGAGTGTCAGCGCGGACGTGGTGCGCGCGAAGACCTCCGCCGAGAATCCACTTTCGTTCACTCCGAACCCGGTGAAATAAACGGTGCCGTCGGGTTGTGGTTGCAACGAATCGAGATCGTCGATGTCGAGCACCGGATGCGCGGGTCCAATTTCCGTTCGGCCGTAGTCGCCGAGCGTGCCGATGGTCGTGTCGGCAACGCCGTTGCTGTTCCAACGCCAGACGTTGACGCCGCCCGTAACGATTTGCGCGTAAATTACCGAGCCGTCCGCACCACGACCGAACGCCATCAGCTCGGGATTCGTCGCGACGAACATTTGATCGATCGTGGACACCGTGGCCTTCGTCGGGTCGTGCCAGGTGCCGTCTAGCGCGCCCGTCGACATGAGACGCGTGACGTTCAAATAGCTGCTCGCGCCTTCAGTCCACGCGACGAGAATTTTTCCGTCAGGTTGCAGAATGCCTTTGAGGCCGACTGCGATCGGGCTGGCGCTCGCGCTCGTGAAAATGAGCGACTGAAACGTGCTGTCGACCGTGCCGTCGGTGTTGAGGCGCATGGCGAGCGATGGCGCGTCGCCGGGCGTCGCGTGAAACGTTCCGAACAGCACGAGCTTGCCATCGGGTTGAACCAAAGCGCTCGCGATGAGGCCGAGACCGGATCCGAATGGAATCGTCTTCGGAAACGTCGTGTCCACTGTTCCGGATTGACCAGAGATGGTGACGTCGAGCGTGACCGCGGGTGCGCCTGCTGCAGCGGCGGTTGCGGAGATCGAGGCTTTGGCCTCGGTCCCGATGGTTGCCGATGCGGCGGCGGTCAAAACCAAATTACCCGTCGACGACCCTTGAGCGATCGTGAGTGGCGCTGCGGTCACGCCTGCGGGGAGAGCTGTTGCCGTGACCGTGATCGGACCGTTCGTCGCGCCTTGAACGGCGATCGCGAGCGATGCGGTCTTTCCGGGCTGAACGAAGATCGTAGCGGGTGCCGTGATCGAAAATGCGACTCCACCTTCGTCGACGCTGGTTTCCGTCAGTACGTCCGAGGTCGGGCCAGAGTCGGCAACGCTCGCTGAGGTCGTGAAATCACCGAGAATTGCAGTGCATGCGCCCAGCACTGCGATGGAGCTGGCAAGCACGAGCACGGTGATCGGAGAGTGACGTCGCTTCATGTGATCCTTTCGATCGACGTCCTCAGTCTATCAGCTGTCGAGCGCGCGGGAGAGCGCTACCCGCATCGCTCGCTTTCTAGCGGAAATCGGCATAAAACCTGGCCCGCCGTGTCTCCCGTCCTCAATCGATACCGTGACATCGCCATCGTGGTGGTGCTGCTCGCGTTCCCGTTTTTCACGCTGCGGGCGAGCATGCGGCATCCGGAGGATTTGAACGCGCTCGACCGACTGCTCCTCCGCGTTTCGTCGCCGGTTCAGTATTTTTTTTCGAGCCTGGCGCGGGGTACGTCCAATGTGCTCGGCGACTATTTTTATTTGGTCGACGTGAAACAAGACAACGAGAAGCTCGCCTACGACAATGCGCGCCTTCGTGAAACGGTGCATTCGCTCGAGCAAGCAAAAGGCGAGAATCAGGAGCTGCGTCGACTCTTGCAGCTTCGCGAAACGACGCCCGGCGACACGGTGAGCGCAGTCGTCGTCGGCCGCGATTTTACCGAATTTTTCCGCGTGGCGAACGTTCGCCTCGATCCGGGCTCACGGGACATTCGCACGCACATGGCGGTGATTTCGCCGGAAGGTGTCGTCGGATCGGTCATTCGCGTCGGCGGCAGTGACGGCGTCGGCATCGAGCTAGCGGCCGATGCATCGTTCGGCCTCGATGTCGAAGACGAGCGCACGCATGCCGGCGGCTACGTTCGTGGTACCGGTGATCCGGCGCGTTACACCTGCAAGGTCGAGTACGTCGACGCACGCGACGAAATCAAAGAGGGCGACCTTCTCGTCACCAGCGGAAAAGGAAAATGGTTTCCGCGTGGCATTCCGGTCGCACACGTTACGAAGGTCGTGAAGCGCGAGCTCGGTCGCGATCAAGAAGTGGAAGCGGCGCCCACAGTGAATTTTCCGCGCCTGAATTACGTTTTGATTTTGGTGACGCCGCCATCCGATGAGCTGGCTCCTGAAACAC
>JBDTFL010000590.1:0-8167 GCA_039937955.1 Polyangiaceae bacterium
CGTGGCCGCGCTGGATCTCGACTCCGACGGCGCGTGCATGATCCGCGAGGACGCGCTCGAGATGCTCCATCTCGCTCATGAGATTCGTGTCTGCTGGACTGGGTAGTCGGTACGTCCACCGCGACGAATCGATGTTGCTGTAATCGAATTGGATGCCTGCGAAGTGACCGGCCGGTCCGCTACGCTGGGCCCCAGACGCCATCGCTTTGGGTGTCGACTGCGTCGACAAAGCCGGCGCGCGATGGTCGGCCGCACGCAGCGACGCAACGGACTCCAGTAGTCCGCGCCGGTAGAAGGCCTCGACGCTCGGACCCCAGAGTCCTCGCATTCCGAACGGGAGTCGCTTCAAGATTGAATGCGGATCCTCGAGCTGCTCGAGCACCAGCACGGAGAGCTTCGCGAGCCGTAGCTCGCAGGCCAGGAAAAGCCCGACCGGGCCGGCTCCCGCGATAATCACGTCGTAAACCATGTCCATGCTTTGACATTAATTTAGACCGGGTACAAGTTTAGACCTGGTCTATTATGATCTCGGTGAGCCTCCCCACGTTGCGCCAGCGCAAAAAGGACGACACGCGCCGGATGATCTCCGATGTGGCGAGGAAGCTCTTCGCCCAGCATGGATTCGACGCGGTCACGGTGAACGACATCGCCGCCGCTGCTGGCATCGCCAAGATGACCGTCTTCAACTATTTCGCCCGCAAGGAGGAGCTCTTCTTCGATCGAAATGAGGAGGCGCGCCAAGTGCTCGACCGCGTGATCGCGGGCAGACGAAAAGGAGAGTCGGTGCTCGATCTGCTCCAGCGCGCGGCGCATCAGCTCGCGCGAGAGAGGCACGTCTTCGCGACATTCACCCGCGGCGTGTCGACCTTTTGGCGAGCGGTCGAAGCGAGCGATGCCCTCCAGGCCTACGTGCGTGAGATTCGCGGCGATGCCGAGATGACGATTGCGGAGCTGATCGCCCGCGAGACCGGCGGCCGACAAATCGATCCGACCGCACGCCTTCTCGCCGGCATTTTCGTGACCGGATGGCAGACCGCGTACAACGAAGCCATCCGTCGTCAACGCGCTGGAGCCTCCGCAGAAAAGGCCAAGCGCGTCTTCCTCACGGTGGTCGACCAAGCCTTCGTCGCGTCCGCCGCTGTTGCCGCCGGCACTCCGTATGCGCAACGAGCTAGAAACGATTTGTAAGGAGGTTCGTCGTTTCGCCGATCTTCGGCTACGGCATTCGACTAAGGCATTGACTTACGTGCACGAATCGACCGAAACCGCAGGTCGCGCGTGGCCACTTCTGGCTGCTTGCCTGCTGCACGTTGCGCTGTTCGCATCGTTTCGTAATCGCGCGCCCGAGGGGCCGGCCGCAGAATTGAATCCGATCGACATCACGATCGAAGAACAGACGCCGACCTCCGACCAACTTCACGCGCAACAAGGAATCGCCGAGGCCAAAGTCACCGACCCCGCGAGCGCATCGCGTCAGTCATCTACGTCGTCGCAGCAGAATGATTCGATCGCGCCACCGATCGATTCTGCAACGCCGCCGGTTCTTCAAACCGACCAGCCGCAGAACGGCGCGGAGGCGTGGACATTTCGATCGACGCGCGGTGGTGTCGATCTCGGTCTCGGTGACAAAACGGGAAGCCTCGGTCGTCAGATGTTCGCGCGCGGTGATCTCCAGATGCCGGCACCGCCACCACCGCCAACACCTCCGCCGCCTCCGATCTCGCCCGGAGTGAAAATGATTCAGGAGCTGGATGCGCAGGATGTCGAACGTGGGTTTGGTCGCGGCGGGCCCGTCGTGCAGGCGATCGAAACCGCAGTGCGCGATGCAGTGCCGTCGGAAGGATCGGCGACGTTCGAGGTCGCGATCGAGAAGAGTGGAGGCGTTTCGGTTCGCGTGCTCGAGGCCGCGCTCAATCGCGCGGAGTGGGAGAAGCTCAGCGACGCCATCGTCGTTCTCGTGAAAACGAAGCACATTCGCTTTCCCGCGACTGGCCTCGGACTGCGGGTCGGCGTTCGTGTCGCCGCGAGTGATCACGGTCCCTCCGGCAAGAAGCTGAGCTTCACCGACGGGCCGACCGTTGCGCCCGGCGTCGGAAATCCATCAGGTCGTGACGACGCGGCGATGCAGCAGGGCAACACCCCGCATTTCAATCCGTCGTTCGGCGGAGCGATTCCAATGGGCGGTGGCAGCGGCGGCAGCCAGTCGAGAATCGTCTCTGCTCACGAAGTCTACGAGCAGAGAATGTGAGCGAGCGGCGTCGCCTTTACAGGCTTGCCGCGATTCGTTCCAGTACGCGCGGTGCGTCGCCGCCGATGATGTTTCCGTGCGAGATGATCACGCGATTCAATTCCGGCATGCGTGAGAATCGTTCCAGCTCGGCACGCAACGCGTCCTCGTCTTTCACCTCACGCATTTTGACGAACGCTGGGATGTGCGGCTCGTCGCCGGTCATACCAATTGTCTTGAAGAGCCAGCCGCTGATGCCCGGACGATTCGCGAGATCGAAGATCAAATCATTCAGCACCAACGTGATTCCGCTTTCGGTTTTGACGAGCAACGCGGCCTCGCGCTGCGCAGTGCCCGCGACCGTGAAGTAGATGACCGACGGATCGCCGAAGTCGACCGTGACGGCGTCGACCGGCAAAAGCTCCTCCACTTTTTTCTGAGCGCCGGCCGGAGCAATGACCTGAATCGCGGGATAGCGATCCTTCCAGGTCTTCGCGTCCAAGCGGTGAATGTCGCTCGGAACGATGAGGTACGTCGGCGTACCGAAGCTCTCGAGCGCGCGCATTTCCGCCTCATCCAGGGCAATCGCGCTGTAGATGACGAGTCGTCCATCGCCGAGGCGCGCGACGGTCATCCGTCGGTTCACCTCGCCCATCGGCATATCCAAAACGCCGGTGACCGACAGCAGGTTTTTGTCGAGCCGCGTGAGCTTGCCGTGCGGTAACACTGTCCACTCTTGGAAGGGCTTGGTCATGTCGATCTCCTGACCCGCTCGTAGAGCAAGCGCCGCGCCGACATGTGGTGAACGACGAAAAAAAGTGATCGCGCTAGCGAACTTTCGTCTTTCTGAGGCGTCAGTACCGGTGTGACCCGCTTCTTCTCCCAGCTCCCGCGCCGCGGCTTTCTCCTCTTCATGTTGCTCGGCTGGGGCTTCATCTTCGCCTCGAGCCTCGCGTACTTCGACCTCGGCAGGATTCCGGAGTTCATGCTCGAGAAGCTCCCACTTCGCTTCGAGTCGCTGTGGCTGGTCTCGCTGCGTATCCACGTTGCCGCTGCGCTCATTTCGCTGCCGCTGTGTATCGTGCTCATGACGCGCGCTCTCCAGCGCCGCCCTGCGATTCATCGCGTGCTCGGACGCGTAGCCGGAATGACGCTGCTCTTCGGTCTCGTTCCTACGGGCGTGGTTCTCGCGTTCGATGCCAAGGGCGGAAGATTCGTGACCGCCGGTTTTCTTCTCTCGGGAGCGATCGTTTTCGCGTGCACCGTTCGTGGAGTGCTCGCCGCGCGTCGCGGTGATCTCGTCACGCATCAGCGCGCCATGCGTCATGTGTTCGCTCAGATGAGCGTCGCCGTCACGTCGCGCGCGCTTCTCATGATGTTCGATGTCGCGGGATTCGATCCCGATCTCGCCTATGTCGTCGCGCTCTGGGGACCGGTCCTCGGGAGCGCTCTCGTCGTCGAGCTCCTCTCACTTCGTGGCGCTCGTCTCGCTTTGCTCATTGAAAGGATTCGTCGTGAACTTGCTCCGTTGGCTCTCAGCATCCGTCCTCGCATTGTCGCTCGTCCCGCAAATCGCATCGGCCGATGAACCGTCGCTCGCCGCGCGTATGCAGCAACACATCGAAGCGGATTTCGTGAAGCCGCTCGACGCGCACGATCAAGACACGAGCCGCTTTTCGCGTATGCGCCGGCCTCCTCAAGAGCGTCGCGTGCGCATGACGCAGACGACCACTTCGAAGGATCAAGCGGGGCGGGCGTTTCTTTCGTTCGCCATCGACGCAAAATTCGCAGGTGGTGATTGGCGCGAGAACGACATCACCGGCTGCGTTTACTCGGAGAAAGGCGACATGTTCGTCAAGGTCGGCGACTCGTTCCGACCGGCGTCTTTTTTCCTCGGTGGCGGCGCCAATGATCCGGTGGCTGGCGTGTGTGTGGTGCCCGCGCCGAAGACGTGAAGTCGATCCGACGCGATTCATGCACCGCTCCGCGATGGGAAGCGTCCTACCGCGGGCTCCAATGCGAGGAGTCATCGCGCTAGAGTCGCGTCATGGATCTCGCCGGGTTTCTTCGTCGCGCGCTCATCGTGTTGCCGTTCGCCGTTGTGATTACGGTCGGCGGTTTCGCGTACATGATGTTCGTCGGTCAGTACTCGCCTTATCTCACGTGTACCGCCGAGCTCCAGCATGAAGGTCTCGAGGAAGGTCAGTTCGGCGAGCTGATGAAGACCGTGTGCACGAAGCAGCTCGATGCGCTCAAAAAAGCGCATCCCGACGCGTACAAATGCGGCTCGCACTGCATCGTCGACGCGAAGACCAAAGAAGAGGACGACGGGTGTTACGCCAAGTGCCCAGGCTTCGTCGATCCGCTCTCGCCCGACGATGTCGGTGCGCGCTGATGGTGAACAAGACGCTCTCACTCCTCTTACTTGCAGCCGCTTGCACGAAGACGTCGCCACCGAGCGAACACACACCTGACGCAACTGCGAGCTCCGTTGCAGATGCTCCGCTCGTTTCGATTGATGCGGGAATTGCAACCGACGCCGGCAACGTCGTCGGGAGTGAGACCTACCTCGGCGCGATCGGCGGCCTTCCGATTCACGCAACGCTCTCCGTTTCGGACCGGGCGATCAGCGGGCGCTGGTTCTACGAAAAAGGCGGAGCCGCAGAAGGCCTGGCCATCGAGGCGCACGCAGCAGCCACGACGAAGAACCATTTCGTAGGCACCGAGATGATCGCCGACGGCGGCGTGAGCGGCGACCTCTCGCTCGAACGCAGCGGCGTCGAGCTCACAGGCTCATGGTCGAAGCATACCGCCGGGAAGACGTTGCCCATTCTTCTCACGCCCGAAATCCGCTCGAAGAGTGGCGACCACGTCATCCGCGCGAAACGCGTGATGATCAAGAACGACGGGCTCAACGCGACCACAAATCCCGGGTTTTTACCGGTGATTGAAGGCCCGGAGGCCGCGCGCATCACGCCGAGCCTCACGTTCAAAGCGCTTCTGGGCGACGACGAAAGCGAGCTCGTCGGTGGCACGATCACCGCGCTCGATTTCGATGTGCTCATGGACGACAACCGGCTCATCACGCTCGCTATCACCGAAGAGACGATGGGCGCGTACCCGAGCTCGAACGTTCTCACCGACACGTTCGACTTGCAGACCGGCAAGAAGATCGGCGCCGACGCCTTAAAGGTCGATCAGAAAGTCGCTCTCGCGCATCTCCTCGACAAACGCGTGCATGATGCATGGAAGTCGAAGAAGCAAGAGCTCGCGAAAGCGCCCGTGAAGGAGGGCGAGTGCGGGCCCGACGTCGCGAATGGTTTCATGGATGGCAGCGGACCTTCGTTCACCGTCGCGCTGCTGGACGGCGTGGCAGCGACCAAAAACGGGCTCACGTTCGACTTTGATTTCGGCTTTCCGCACGTCGTTCTCGCGTGCTCACCGGCCGTCGATCTTTCGCTCACGTGGAAAGAGGCGAGCGCCTTCATCGACCCGAAGGGGCCATTCGGCGGTCGCTGAATCGCGTTCGGAGCGTCGAGCTCAGGTCTTCGTTCGCTCCTGAAGCACGAGCTTCGCTTTTTCAACGACGCTGGGCTCCGCACGTTCGACGACCTCCAGCTTGCCCAAAAACGAAACATGCGCGCCGTCTTCGACGACGAGCCCGCCACGAATTTCGACGCTGGAATGGCTGCCGAAAACGACATGCGCGCCTTTTCCGATCACGACATGAGCGCCGCCCGCGTGCTGCTCTTTGTGCTGCATCCTGAACAAGCTGTGACAATAGCGGCAGCGCAAAAAATCTTTTTCTTCACGCGTGAAATCGGTCGAGCCGCATTGCGTGCATTCACATTTTTCCACGGGCACCTCCGTTAGAGCTCGTTCTGATCCTGACACGCATCGGACGCTGTGCTGCTCGCCGCGCGCGCTCGCCCGATCGCGTCGTTCCTCGGATCATCCTTCACCTTTTTCATGGCATCGCGTGCCACTGCACCGCCCTTGATGGTCGCGTCGCGCGCAGACTCTGCGCTGCGAGCATTCTGTGAGGCCGCGCCGTAACACGCTTGTTTCTTCGCCTCGGTCCAGAAGCTGGCGCACTTGGCTTGGGCCGGCGCCGCGAGAGCCTTCGCCTTGTCGGCCGCGCCTTGCCACGCTTGGTATGCGGCGAGCTTTGCCACCGCGCACGCATTTTTGTTCGGGTCTTCGGCGGTCGCGACTGCGGCAGTCGTCGCGGGTTTGTCGGCGTTTACTGACGCTGCATTTGCGCTCGTCGCAGCGGGCGCGCTGCTCGCGACAGCTCCGGCGTCGGTGCTCACGCCGACGGTTCGTTCAAGAACGGCAACGCGCAGCTCGAGATCATCGACGCGGCTCTTGCCCGCGCATCCTCGTGCCGCTGATACCAGCAACAAGCCCGCGACGACGCCGCCGACAGCCATCGCCCACACGCGCAGCGGAACATTGGAGAGCGCGATGAGCCAGGCCGGCCTCGTCTCGAAAGGCGATCGCCACGCCTCTTGCGAACCGTCGTTCGCCGCGTGATCGGCAGCGTCCGAATTCTTCGTGGGCGTCGGCGGCGGAACAGGTTCTGGAGGAGCCGCAGCATGGGATGCTTGTGCGGCGCGCTTCGCTGCCTCCGCCTCGAGCAGCGGTGGCAAGTGCGCACCGATCAGCGTGCCGGGCATGAAGTCGATCGTGTCGATGCGCTCAGGGAGCGCCGGTCGCACCTTCAACGAAGGGGGCGGGTCGCTCGGCGGCGATGCCTTGTCAGACGCTGATGCGTCCTCGTCAGGCGCCGAAGGCGAATCAGGTGTCGAGTCACTCGGCGGTCGGGCCATCGTCGTGCATGGTCGCAAGTCTCCGCGGCTTGGTCGAGTTGTTGATGCAAAACGGGGCCGACTCACACTTGGAGATTCGACGCGACGCCCGCAAGTGCTGCCAGGCCGATTCTGTCGTGGAACGCATCAGTGAGAGAGAAATGCTGGATCATTGTCGGTCTCGACCTCACAAATCGGCTTGATTTTTCGGCTCTCCAGCGGTGCGCGACTTGCGTAGCAATCCATCATGAAAACCAACGTCGCATTGCTGTTGAGCACATCGTTGATCGCTCTGCTCGCAAGTGGATGTGGTGGCGCGACCTTGGCGCAATCTCCGTTAGGCGCGACGCCCGCTTCGGACGGCACCAACATCGCCGCGTCGAGCACGACCGACGACTCGAACAGCGCGATCGGACCGACGCCTTCCGCCATCGACGGACCTGCTCCTCCCGCGACCGACGGCATGACACCCGCAACGCAAAAGGTGCCCGGCGCCAATGGAGCCGCGCAATAGAGGTCGCGAAACGGTCTCTAGAATTCTCAATTCGGAACATGCGCACGCAGACATCGGCGCGGGCGCGAGCCAATTCCATCCGTAACCGAGAAACGTCAGCGCGATCACGACGCCGCGGAGCGCGCGGGACTGCAGCTTCGCGTTCAGCGCACGCACGACGTTGCGATCCCGTGCGTCGATGTCGCCAAAAATCTTCGCGCGCATTCGGTGCACTACAGAAGAAGACTAACTAAGCTCCACGCATGCAGGTCGTCCACTCACTCTTGAACGTCGAAACGCGTGGCCGTGGTTTCTCTGACATCACTCGTGACGTCGAGCAGGCCGTGAAGAAATCCGCAATTCAAAATGGCATTTGCACCTTGTTTTTACGGCATACCAGCGCATCTCTGGTGATTCAGGAAAATGCCGATCCCGCAGTGCTTCGTGATTTGCAGAAATGGATTTCGAAGATTGCACCCGAGAGCAATGTGTACGAGCACGACGCGGAGGGCGCGGACGACATGCCCGCGCACATTCGCAGCGCGATCACGAAGTCGAGCGAGACGATCCCGATCGTGAATGGTTCGCTCGCGCTCGGCACGTGGCAAGCCGTTTACGTTTGGGAGCATCGCACGC
>JBDTFL010000591.1:0-4911 GCA_039937955.1 Polyangiaceae bacterium
ACCGTCAGCTCCAGGGTTGGCGTCCAGCGATTGGGCACGACGTGAAAAATCGGCGGCGGCATCGCATCACAAAACAGCGGTAAACTAAGGGGATCCGCATTTCGGTCATCGAAGAAACGCACGTAGCCCGTGAGCTTCGCGACGCCGTTTCCTTTGCCGTCGAGAAATCCTGCGGTCGACGGATCGAAGCGCTCGTCGAACTCTTTTACGATCGAAAACCAGTCTGGCGCGGGGATCGTGATCGCTTCGCTCAACGGAACGAGAGTTGGCGGCGCACCGGTGATCGCAGTGATTGCGTTTGGCGAAACGTCGTCGAAGCTTCCGAATGTCGCGAGCACACGCGCACACTCTTTTCCGTTTTGAACGAGCCGCGCCATCGCAGTGTCGTAACGCTTTCCGCGTTTCACGATCTCGACGATCACGTCCATCTCGCCGACCGCGGTCGGTCGCAAGTAATGCATCGTCGTCGTGAGCGGCTCGCGACCTGGAAATTTTTTCAGCATTGCCGCGAGAGCGACGGTCATCACGTAACCGCCATTCGGAATGGGTCCGATGTTGTATCGCCCGGAAATTCGGCTCTGAAAGTGATTCTCTGAAATTTCGATCGCGTGTACCGCCTCGTCGAAATGCGCCATCTGCAGATGCTAGGGCCGAGCTTCGGTTTGCCAAGCCACGACGTTGGATCGATCTAAGATGCGCGCCATGGATCTGCGATTGGCACTCACCACCTTCGTCACCGTTTTCCTCGCGGAGCTCGGCGACAAAACGCAGCTCGCTACATTCACGCTTGCGACCGGCGCATCCACATCGAACGCGCGCTGGTCGGTGTTTGCGGGGTCTGCAGTTGCGCTCGTCCTCTCATCGCTCATCGCGGTTACGCTCGCCGATCAAATCGCGAGGCGTGTGAACGTGCGCTGGCTCGAGGGTGGCGCCGGAATTTTTCTGCTTGGAATGGGCGCGTACTATTTGTTCGGCGCCATCCGCGGTAGCTGATGACCCGCAAATGTCGCTGCCGCTTGCGCGAAACGTCGCTCGTTACTATACAAGAACAACGTCCAATTTACTGAAGGCACACCAACCAGGAGCCCGTCATGTCCGTTCGTTTGGGAACCGTTGCACCGGATTTTACGCAGGAATCGACTGAAGGCCCGATTCACTTTCACGAGTGGATTGGCAACAAATGGGCGATCTTGTTTTCGCATCCCAAAGACTTCACGCCGGTCTGCACGACCGAGCTCGGCGCCGTCGCCAAACTGAAGCCGGAGCTCGACAAGCGCAACGCCAAGGCCATCGCGGTGAGCGTCGACGACGTGAAATCGCACAATAATTGGGCGTCGGACATCGAGGAGACGCAAGGCGCGAAGGTGAATTTTCCGATCCTCGCTGACGCGGATCGCAAGGTCGCGAACCTCTACGACATGATTCACCCGGAGGCGAACGACACGCTCACCGTGCGCTCGGTCTTCTTCATCGACCCCAACAAGAAGGTGCGCGCATCACTCACGTATCCGGCCAGCACCGGTCGTGATTTCAACGAGCTCCTGCGCGTCCTCGACTCGCTCCAGCTCACTGACTCGCACTCGGTGGCGACTCCGGCGAATTGGAAAGACGGTCAGGACGTCGTCATCTCGCCCGCGATTCAAGATCCGGAAGTGCTCAAAGCGAAGTTCCCGAAGGGCTTCAAAGCAGTGAAGCCGTACCTCCGCATCACACCGCAACCGAACAAGTAATTTTTTAAAGATTTAGGTGCCCCCACCCGTCGCCGCTGCGCGGCGCCGACCTCCCCCAAAGTTTTGGCTTCACCAAAACAGGGGGAGGTAGAGACTGAAACTGAGCTGAAAATGAGGGTGATCGTGCACTTCGCTCGGTCGCCCTTTTTTCATTTCTTGTGGATCATTTCGCATCCACATGAGCGTCGGGGGCTCCGGGGAAAACCCCGCACCGCAGCCAGAAACAGGGAAAAATTGGGCTGAGGGGGCGTGTCTCCCACACGGCACGACACGTGCTCAATGGCCAGCCAATGAATCGCTTCTCCCTGCTGTCAGTTGCGGCACTTGCTTCGGTTTCTGCGCTGGCTGGCTGCTCGGCGGATTCGGAATCGAACGCGACGTACACCGATCAACATGTCGTCAACACACCCGAGTCGCCGGTTAAAAACCAAGCGATCGGAAATTGTTGGCTGTACGCGACCGGGAGCTGGGTCGAGTCGATGCACAAAGCGGCGACCGGCGTGACGGTGAGCACGAGCGAGTCGTATTGGAGCTACTGGGATTGGTTCAACACGATCTCGAGCGGTCAGGTTGATGGCTCGAATCTCCAAACCGGCGGGTTTTTTCCGCGCGCGGCGTGGCTGATTCAAAGCTACGGCTACGAGAACCAAAGCGATTTCATCCCGGCGGACTCCGCCACCGACACGCAAAATTCGCAGCAGACGGCGCTCACCGCGATCACTGCATCACTCGCAACCGGTGCGCTCGCCACGCCCGAGTCCCGGCAAAACGCGGCGCTCGTTCGTACGGAGCTGAACAAAGCGTGGGGCCTCAGCGCGACTGTCGTCAAGGATCTCGACGCAACGTTCGGTGCCGATGGAAGCAAAACGTTCGGCGGAACGCCCGCCGCGAAAAAAGTCTCCAAGACGAAAATTCATCAGGCCTCCGAGCTCGTGACGGGCAAGACGCAGAGCTCGTCGGGCACCAAAACGAATCTCACGCTCGCGGACTTCGTCGGGACCGGCGATTCGTTCACGCGATCGGGCGCCAATGTTTGGCAGGAAGTTTCGTATCCGGCGGATGCAGCATCGCGTCGTCAGGCGCAAATTCGCGCGCAAAAAGCGATGAACGACGGCTGGACGGTTCTCATGAGCTGGTATGTCGACTTCAACGCGCTCGATGGACAAGGTCACTTCAGCGCGCCGCCCGCGCAGCCGGGTCGTCAAGGCGGACACATGACGGTGCTCGAGGATTACGAGATCGCGAACGTGCCCGGTTTCGGAACGTTGGCTGCCGGAGTTCTCGCAACGCCGGATCAATTGAAAGCGTCTTTGGATCCGGCAGCGACAATCAGCTTCTTGCGAACGAAAAATTCGTGGGGCAACTACGAATCGCTCGCGTCGATGCCGGGTTACTTCGACATCTACGAAGCGTACTTCGACGGCCCGGTTCAAGAATGCCAAGTGGACGGCGACGACAATCCGATCGCCGGCACGTGCACACCGCAAACGCCGCTCGGTGAGTTTGTCGTTCCGGCGGGATATTGAAAAGAAATTAGTCGCGGCAACCGGGATGATCGAGGTGTCCATTCGTGATTGGCGCTTTGCAGCCGCACGGATCGTTGTTCTTCGCGCAGGTTCCGGCGGGGTGCTTTTCTGATTTTCCGTTCCACAGGCATTCGCCGCCGCACTGGCTCTTGCTGGTGCATCGCTTTCCGGCATCGCGATAGTGGACCACACACATGAGAGCCCGGGTCATGCACACGTGCTCCATGTTGCCGCCGCGTGCTGCACAAGCCTTGTTTTCGGCGGCGGTTGGCTCGCGATGACGATCGTCGTCCGGGTTTGGCTCGGGCTCAGACCCCATCGGCGGTAGAGGGGTTGGTGCATCGACCCGGTCATCGTTGCTATCTTCTGCAAAAATCGGCGCGGATGAAGCGATCCCCGCGTCGTCGTTCGGCGCTGTCGAGATCAACTCTGTCTCCGGCGCGACCACATTCGGAGGCGGCGTCTTTGCGCACGCACCGAGCACAACCAGGAAAATCGCGACGAGGGCGGGGCGCATGGCGCGATCATAGCCCAGGGTGATCGCGACCGGAGGAAGCCCCGCCCTCGGGGAGCACCTCGCTTGGTCGCCCTTTTTCTTTCACCAAGCCTTCGCGAATCACGATGACCTCGGTTGCCGCCTCACGCACGAACGACATCTCGTGAGTGACGAGCAGCATCGTCGTTCCCGCCTTCGCGAGCTCTTGCAACACTTTCAGGACGTCGCCGCGTCGATCGGGATCGAGCGCGCTGGTGGGCTCGTCGAGCAAGAGCACCTCCGGATCCATCGCGAGCGCACGTGCAATCGCCACGCGCTGCTGCTCCCCACCCGACAGCTCACGCGGGTATGCGTTCGCGCGATGCGCGAGGCCGACGCGCTCGAGCAATTCGTTCGCGCGGGTGACGGCTTCCGCTCGCGGCTGATGCTTTACATATAAAGGAGCTTCCAAGATATTTCCGAGCGCGGTGCGATGCGCGAACAGATTGAATTGCTGGAACACGAAGCCGACTTTGCGGCGCATCGTGACCAATGACTCGCTGGAATTTATTTTTGCTTTGAGCGTCACATTTCCGGTGCGCACCGATCCGGCGTCGAACGTCTCGAGGCCGTTGATGCAGCGTAAAAGCGTGCTTTTTCCGCATCCGGAAGGGCCAATCAACGCGGTGACCGAATGCTTTTGGAGCTCGATCGAAATTCCGCGGAGCAGCTCGCGGTCACCGAATTTCTTTTTCAAATTCTCGATCGCCAAAATCGGTTCGGTCATCCGTGCGCCATTTTTTCTTCGAGATGTTTGGAGATGCGCGAGAGTGGAAAGCTCATCGCGAAATACAGACCCGCGCACGCGAGGCCTGGCCAGACCCAGCTGCGCAGATCGACCGCGGTGATGGTCATTTGTTTGGTGAGCTCGACGACGGTAATGACGCTGACGAGTGAGCTGTCTTTGAGGAGCGCGATGAAGTCGTTCGTCACGTTCGGGAGCGCCATGCGAAATGCTTGCGGAAGCAAAATGCGCCGAAGCGCTTGTGGCATCGTCATCCCGAGCGAGAGCGCCGCTTCCATCTGGCCAGCCGGCACCGCCTGAATGCCGGCGCGATAAACCTCTGCCTCGTAAGCGGCGTAGTTCATTCCGAGCCCGATCACGGCGGCTTGCACCGCG
>JBDTFL010000592.1:0-2818 GCA_039937955.1 Polyangiaceae bacterium
CGGCGAGGCGATGGCCATCGGCCGCACGTTCACCGAAGCATTGCAAAAAGCCGCGCGCTCACTGGAAACGGGCAGGGATGGTCTCGTTTCGCTGCTCGATCGCGTCGACTACCGATTGCTCGCCGAGCCGAAAAAAGCGCGCGACATGGGAATGGATGCGCCCGAGGTCGAGCCGCCCAAGAGTCTGCCGCCTGCGAGTGAAAATGATCAGCGCGACGCGCTGAAAAAGATCGTGGGCGTGCCGACCGCCGATCGTTTGTTCCACGTCACTGACGCGATGCGGCTCGGTGTGTCGAACGAAGAGCTCTTCGACCTGACATCGATCGATCCGTGGTTTCTCGCGCAGATTCGTCGCATCGTCGACACCGAAAAAGAGATCGAGAAATCCGATCTTGCGAAAGCACCGCTGCGCAAATTCAAGCGGCTCGGATTTTCGGACCGCCAAATAGCGCGCCTCACGAAAACCAACGAGGACGAAGTTCGCGCAAAACGTAAATCACTCGGTATTTTACCGGTATTTCAGCGCGTCGACACCTGCGCTGCCGAGTTCGTCGCGCACACACCATACTTGTATTCTACATACGATGCCGAGTCCGAGAGCGGCGCCAACGACGCTAAGGAGAAGATCGTGATCTTGGGCGGCGGACCCAACCGCATCGGTCAAGGCATCGAGTTCGACTACTGCTGCGTGCATGCGGTTCAAGCGCTTCGCGCGCTCGGTTATGAGACCGTGATGGTGAATTGCAATCCGGAAACCGTGTCGACCGATTACGACACGGCCGACCGTTTGTATTTCGAGCCGCTCACGTTGGAAGACGTGCTGGCCGTTTGCGATGAAGAGAAGCCGGTCGGCGTCATCGTGCAGTTCGGCGGCCAGACGCCATTGAAGCTCGCGGTGCCGCTCCAAGAACGCGGCATCACGTTGCTCGGCACCAGCGCCGACGCGATCGATCGCGCTGAAGATCGCGGACGCTTCGACGACCTCTTGACGACGCTGCGGCTCAAACGGCCGAAGAGTGGCATCGCAAGCACGCCCGATGTCGCAATGCGGATCGCCCGAGAAATTGGCTTCCCCGTGCTCGTGCGCCCGAGCTACGTGCTCGGCGGTCGCGCGATGATGATCGCGTACTCGCCTGCCGAATTCGAATTGTACGTGCACCGCGCGTTCGACGCCGCGCGTGAAGCCGGCGCGCAAACCATCCTCATCGACGAGTTTTTGAAAGACGCGATCGAGGTCGACGTCGATTGCTTGTGTGATGGCAAACGCGCGGTCATCGGCGGTGTCATGCAGCACATCGAAGAAGCGGGCGTGCACTCCGGCGACTCGTCGTCGATTTTGCCGCCACACTCTTTGTCACAAGAGATCGTTCTCTCGATCGAAGAGCAGACGCGCATGCTGGCGCTCGAGCTCGGTGTCATGGGCTTGATGAACGTGCAGTTTGCGGTCAAGGGCACCGATATCTACGTGCTCGAGGTGAATCCGCGCGCGAGCCGCACCGTGCCGTTCGTCAGCAAAGCCACCGGTCGCCCGCTCGCGCGCATCGCCGCACAGATCATGGGCGGCAAAACGCTCGACGCTTTGGGCATCGACGAAATCGAGATACCGCGTCACGTATCCGTAAAAGAAAGCGTATTTCCATTCGCGAAGTTTCCCGGCGTCGACACCATTTTGGGACCCGAAATGCGATCGACCGGCGAGGTCATGGGAATTTCGCACACGCTCGCACGCGCGCTCGCGAAGGCGATGCTCGCTTCGAACCAAGCGGTCACGGTCGGTGAAATACGCAAACAAGCGTTCATCAGCGTCAAAGACGAAGACAAGCCGGCGGCGTGCGTCATCGCGCGACGGTTGCGTGCGATCGGTTTCGAGATCTGCGCAACCAGCGGAACCGCCGCGGCGCTCACACGTGCGCGCATTCCCGTCGTCACGTTGCGCAAAGTGATCGAGGGCTCACCGCACGTCGTCGACGCCATCAAAGGCGGCACCATCGCCATCGTCGTGAACACGACCATCGGCGGCGTCGAGGTTCGCGACAGTTACTCGCTACGCCGACAAACGCTCCTCGCGAACATTCCGTACTTCACGACCATCGCGGCCGGGCTCGCCGCATGCGACGCGATCGAAGCGTCACGCGGTGAAGCGACTCCTGAGGTGCGTTCACTTCAAGAGTGGGCCGCGGGTTCCTAGACACGACGCGAAGAAATTTTCTCGTCGAGCGACTCGAGCTCGCGCGCCGCAACTTCCGGATCGCTGTCGAGCGCCGCACGCAAATGCGCGCGCTCCGTGTCGTCGTGGATCGATTCGAGCGCGGCAGCGATGCGATCCGCTGAATTTTCCGGGGAAACGCGCATCAGGAGACGCCCGGCCGCGGCGCGAATGTCGCGGGCGGTTTCGTGACTTTCCATGGCGCTCCACAAATCGTCCATCGGAATCTGTGCGCCGCGATATCCGGTTTGACTGTGCGTCGCTGCAATCGCGTCGATGCGCGCGAGCCAATCTGCGACCGATTCACCGCGACGCCGAAGCTGCTCGATGCGGGGCGCATCGTCGGTGTCGACCGTGCTCTGGTTGGCAACGCGCGTGCTCGGAACCCAAACCGTGAAGCGCAACATTGAGAATGCCGCCGACACGATGGTGAGGAGCAACGCCAGCACTGCCGACGAGGCATGCGCATAGACCGCGCTAGTCAGACCCCAATACGAAAGCGCGCCCAGTGCCGCGATGCGATACGCGCGATCGACGAGCTCCACCCAGCGATTGCTCGGAAGCAGGATGTCGCCGAAACCGTAGCGACGAATGCCGAGCGCCTTGCGGATT
>JBDTFL010000593.1:0-9059 GCA_039937955.1 Polyangiaceae bacterium
CGAACACCGTCGTCATCATGACCAGCAACATCGGCAGCAAGCGCATCCTCGAAACGGATCCGAAATTGTTCGAGTCGCCCGACGGCCGCGACGCCCTCCGCGACGTTCTACTCGAGGAATTACGCAACTTCCTGCGTCCCGAGTTTTTGAATCGCATCGACGACATCGTCGTGTTTCGTCCGCTCGACAAAAAAGATCTGCGCGGCGTCGTCGACATTCAGCTCGAGCGCTTGGAAAAATTGCTCTCCGATCGCGAGCTGAAATTGGAGCTCACCGACGCCGCCAAAAATAAAATCGTCGAGCTCGGGTACGAGCCTGCGTTCGGCGCACGTCCAGTGAAGCGCGTGATCTTGAAGAAGCTGCAAGATCCGCTCGCCGAAAATATTTTGTCGGGCGGTTACGGCGACAAATCCACGATTCAAGTCGACGTCAAAGGCGACGACTTCGTGTTCGAGAAAAAATGAAGCGCGCGCATTTCGTCGGCATCTGCGGCACCGGAATGGGTGCGCTCGCGATGCTGTTTCAAGATGTCGGCTGGGAAGTATCCGGCTCCGACGCCGCGTTCGATCCGCCGATCGGACCCGCGCTCGAAGCGCGCGGAATCAAATGCTTGCGCGGTTACGACGCCGGACATTTAACGTCAGCGCCCGATCTCGTCATTGTCGGCAACGTCATCCGCAAAGACAATCCCGAGGCGATTTTCACTCGAGAAACTAAGCTCAATGCGCAATCCATGTCGTCCGCGTTGCGCGAGATTTTTTTGAAAGGTCGCACGCCACTGGTCGTTGCGGGGACACACGGCAAGACGACCACGAGCGCGATGTGCGCGTGGATCTTGGAGAGCGCCGGGCTCTCGCCCGGATATTTCATCGGCGGCTTGCCCAAGAATTTTTCTTCCGGCGCGGCGATCGGATCGACGAAAAGGAAGCTGACTGGTGCCGGAGTCGGCGGAGGCGGCGTCACGCCCGCGCCCTTCGTCGTCGAAGGCGACGAATACGACGCAGTGTACTGGCACAAGGAACCCAAATTTCTGGACTACATCGGCGTCGGCGAAAACGACGTCGCGATCGTCACGAGCATCGAGCACGACCACATCGACATTTATCCGGACCCCGAGAGCTACGACCGCGCGTTCGAGCGCTTCATCGCCACGATTCCGGAAAAGGGTTTGCTTGTATGTGATGCCAGCGACGCACGCGTCCGTGAAATAGCTTTAAAACAAGCCAAATCACGCATCGCGTACTACGCGCTGCAAGGCGACGGCACCGGCAGCATTTCCGCAACTTGGCTCGGCGCACCCGCACCCATCGACGAAAAGGGGATGCAGCCTTTCGATCTGTACGCCGGTGGTGTGTACGCAGGGCGCTTCGCGATCGGAAATCCGGGAGCGCACAACGTTCGCAATGCGGTCGGCGCCATCGCTGCGTGCACCGAAGGCTTCGGCGTCACCATCGCCGCCGCACGCACGGCCCTCGCCGTGTTCGCAGGAGTGAAGCGCCGCCAAGATTTGCTCGGCGAGCCCAATGGCGTTCGCGTGTACGACGATTTTGCGCATCACCCCACCGCGGTCGACGAAACATTGCGCGCGTTGCGAGCGAAACATAGGGGCGGAGATCTTTGGGCGGTGTTCGAGCCACGCAGCGCAACGGCGTGTCGCAACCTTCATCAAGATGCGTACGCAACCGCGTTTTCCTCGGCAAATCACGTGATTTTCGCGCCACTCGGTCGGGCGAGCCTCGCACCCGACGAACGCCTCGACATCGACCGATTGACGACGGCGATCGGTCCGCACGCCGAAGCGGCGAAGAGCATCGACGCAATTTTGGATCGCATCGTGCGTGAAGCAAAACCCGGCGACACCGTCGCGCTCTTGTCGAACGGCGCGTTCGGCGGTCTTCACGCGCGTCTGTTGCAAGCGCTCGCGTCACGCTCATGAGCCAGCGCGCCAACGACATCGACACCTTCGAAGGGCGAGCCGAGCTGCTCGCCATCGCGCTCGACGTCGCACGCGAAGCCGGAAAGATCGTCGAACGCGGTTGGCGTCACGGCGTGCGCGCCGAGCACAAAGGACCGGTCGACCTCGTCACGACGTTCGATCGCGAAAGTGAAAAATATTTGCGCGAGGCTCTGCACGCCAGAACCTCGTTCGCAGTCACCGGGGAAGAAGAAGGCGCAGATGCGGCGAAGAGTGCGGAAGAGGACGCGCCCACTTGGTACGTCGACCCCATCGACGGCACGACCAACTTCGTCCACGGACATTTTTTTTACTGCGTATCGGTCGGTCTCTCTCGTCGAAATGAGCCTATTTTAGGCGCGATCGTCGCTCCATCACTGCACACCGAATGGACTGGGTTGATCGGAGTAGGTGGAAAATCGGACGTCGCATTGCGAAACGACGAACCGTGCCGCGTGAGCGTCGTCGATCAATTTACCGACTCACTTCTCGCGACCGGTTTTCCGTACGACCGAAAAAATGATCGCGAAAATAATTTCGACGCCTTCGTGTCGATCAAGAAATCCTGCCAAGCGGTTCGCCGTTGCGGATCGGCCGCGCTCGATCTTTGTCTCGTCGCCGACGGCACGTACGACGGTTACTGGGAACGCGGATTGAAGCCTTGGGACATGGCGGCAGGCGCTGCGATCCTCGCTGCGGCCGGCGGAAAACTATCCGGCTACGACGGCGCCGCGTTCGACGTCAGGCGTCCCGAGGTCGTTGCCACGAACGGACACATTCACGCCGCGCTGACGCACGCGTTGGCGCGAGTCGGCCGTTAGGCGCATCCGGCCACTCGAATGAAGCGCATTTTTCGCGACGAAAATCGTGACGAGCTAGCCCTGGCGATCGCCTCGTTTTTGACGTTGTTCGGCATTTTGGCCGGGCACACCATTCTCGAGACGGCACGCGACGCGCTCTTCGTCACACGCGTTCCGCCAACACGATTGCCGTTCGTCTACATCGCGATCGCGATCATCGGCGTCGTCATTTCGCGCTTCGCCACGACCGAGCACAAAGAGCGACGCTCGTACGGCATCACTCTCTCTTTGCTGGGAGCCGCCGTCGTCGACTTCGGATTTTGGATTTTTCTCGAGCATCGCGGCGGATTCATCGTCTACGCCTTTTACGTTTGGACCGGCCTCTTCGCATCGTGGGTCATCACCACGTTTTGGATCGTGCTCGCACAAGCCGTCACGATCACGCAAGCCAAACGCATGTACGCACCGATCGGATCGGGCGCGCTGTTCGGTGCGGTGGTTGGCTCGGCAACGGCGCGAATGGTGGTGCAGACGCCGGGTCTGCGAAAACTGATTTTGATTGCCGC
Source organism: Polyangiaceae bacterium (assembly GCA_039937955.1). Lineage (GTDB taxonomy): Bacteria > Myxococcota_A > Polyangia > Polyangiales > Polyangiaceae > JAICXU01. Next base: position 3,321 of record JBDTFL010000593.1, read on the forward strand.
CGCGCTCTCGATCGTCACCGCGCTCGGACCTGCTCTCTTGTTCGCGCGTGCGGTCAAGCGCACGCAAACCGCACCGGTGCCTCGTCGGAACGAGCGTACGGCGGCGGTCGTGCGCGCCACGTTCCAGAGCAAGTACATCCCTCGCGTGCTCGGCATGGTTTTGCTCGCGACGATGATCGCGACGTTCGCCGATTATCTCCTCAAGACCGAAGTCGCCACGCACATCGAGCGACTCAGGATCGGCTCGTTTTTCGCGTCGATTTCGTTCTGGATGAATTCGGCCGCGTTGATTTTGCAGCTCTTCTTCTTGGATCGAATCATTCGCGCGGCCGGCGTTCATCGCGCGCTCGCGATCATTCCAATCGCATTTCTCGTGTTGGCGCTCGGCGGAATCCTCGCGCCATCGCTCATCATCATCGTCGTCATCAAGCTCACCGACGGCACGCTTCGCACGTCGCTCATGAAGCAAAGTACCGAGCTGCTTTTGTTTCCCGTCGACGAAGAATTGCGGCCACGCGCGAAGGTGGTGGTCGATCTCTTCGGCCAACGCTTCGGACAAGCGCTCGGCTCGATCGCGATTTTGATCTTGGCCGCCACGCATGCGTCGGCGCGCGAGCTCATCGTTGGCGTCGGAATTTTTGCGCTGCTGTGGCTCGTGCTCCTTCCGCAAATTCGAAAAGGGTATTTGTCGCTGTTCCGACGAACGCTCGCGGCCGGTGAATTACAGCTGGATCAGGAGCTTCCGCCGCCGGATCTGGACAGCATCGAGGCGATCATCTCGGCGCTGAACAGCGCAAAGGAGGGTGAGGTCGTTGCCGCGCTCGACCTTCTCGAGGGTCAGGGCAAAACCGATCTCATCCCTGCGCTCATTCTGTTTCATTCGTCGTCACGCGTCGTCATTCGCGCGCTCGACATTCTCGACGCTGCCGGGCGCCCGGACATCTTGCCGATCCTCGAGCGCCTCGTCGGAAGCGCGGAGCCGAAGGTGCGCGCAGGAGCGCTTCGCGTGCTCGCATCGCATGACACACCGAATCGCGTGCTCGAGAAATATTTGAAGGATCCGGATCTGCGCGTTCGCGCGACGGCCGTGATCTCTCTCGCACGTCGCGGCGCGATGGACGATCAGAAGCTCGCGGCGGTCGCGGTCGACGAGAATCAAGATCAGCGTCATGCGCTGCAAACGGCTCTTTTACGCGCGATCCGTCATCAACCCGATCCCCGTTTCGTGCCGCTCGCGCTCCGTTTGGCGCGCACCGACGATCGCGGCGTGATGCTCGAGGCCGCCCGGGCGATGGTTGCGTTGAACGATCCGATCTGCATTCCGGAGCTCGTTTTGCTGTTGGGATACGGTGACCCACGCGAGCCGGCGCGCCATGCGCTCATTCACATGGGAGACGCCGCGCTGAAGGTGCTCGCCCAGACATTGAACGATGAAGCGACGCCCTATCCGATTCGCAAACAGATTCCGCGCACGCTGGCCGGTTTCAATTCCGCCGCGGCGGCGACGGCACTCGTCGCACGACTGCCGAAAGAATCGGACTTCACGATCGTGCGTAGTATTTTGCGCGCGCTTCTCCAAATTCAAAAAGCGAATCCGAAGATCGCGAGCGATCCGAAGCTCTACGAAAAATTGCTCGCCGATCGCATCACCGCAATTCGTCGGTATCGCGGCTGGCACGGCGCAGTTTTGGCGGACGCGAAACAGAACGCGTCGCATGGAACACCAGCCAACGATCTCTTGTCGGCGTTGCTCCACGAAAAAGAAGTGATGCTAGAAGCGCACGTCTTCGGGTTGCTCGGGCTGCTCGACGTGCGTGAAGACTACGAAGCCATTTTTCGCGGTCTCATGAACACCAACAAAAAGGCGCGCTCCACGAGCCGCGAATTACTGGAAAACGTGCTGCCCGCGTCGGTTCGCACCGAAGTTCTCGCGGTCGTCGACGACGTGCATCCGACCGAAACGCCGCCGATCGCCGACACGCTGCGCTCGCTTCTCGATCAGGCGAGTCTCACGCTCGCGTCACTCGCTGCCTATCACGCGAAAGAGATGGGTCTCGACGGCTTCGATTCGCCGCGAGGCTCGCTTCGAGAAACCGGAGAGCCCCGTGGCGCGTGAAGAGCGAGCTCCACATCTCGACGCGCGTCGTATTCTGGATCTGCGCAGCTTGCCGATTTTTCGTGATGCGCCAGCACCGGTGGTGAACGGCGCGGCTACGCTTCTACGCGACGTCACCTTTTCGCGAGGCGAATGTATTCAGGCCCGCGAGGCACCCGTCGAGCGCGTTTTGTTTTTGCAGCGAGGCACGGTCGCGGTCGCTCAGCCAGAGAAGAAGATTATTCTGATCGAGCCGCCGGCGCAGCTCGGACTTTTTTATGCGCTCGCCGGCACACCCGCGCGTGTCGACGTCACCGCACAAACCGAGGTTCGCGCGCTCGCACTCGAGTCACGCGACATGGTCGATCTGTTCGAGGATCAATTTTCGCTGCTTCGTTCCACCCTTCGCGAAACTGCGCGCGTCGCTCTCAAAGAATCGCGTTCGAAGCTCACCACTCCGTTCGAATTCGCGCGCACGCATTGGAAACAGTCGAGCGGTGAGCCGCGTCTCGATCTCGTGGATCGCCTATTTTTCCTGCGTGAAATGCTTTCGTTCCCCGGCGCGAGCATCGACGCATTGGCGAGCGTGGCCAGGCAGATGCAAAGCCGACGCGTGAAAGCTGGCGAGGTCATTTGGCATCAAGGCGATCCGGCGCTGGAGATGTATTTGATCGCGTCGGGGGAGGTCGAAGCCAAATCCGAAACGGAGTCCCTCATTCATTCGGCGGGTGGTCCGCTCGGCGGTCTCGAAGTTTTCGCGCAAGCACCGCGTTGGTACGACCTCACCGCGAGGACCGACGGCCTCGTGCTCACGACGACGCACGAAGCATTTCTCGACATGATTGAAGAGCACACCGAGATGGGAAGCGAGCTCATCGCCGGAATGGCGCGCACCGTTTTGCAGCTTCGGGCCGGCGCGCTGGACATTCGAACCACTACAAAGCCAACGGCGGCGACTTAGGGACGCGCGGCGGTCTCCGGGCGTTCGATGGCGACCATGCGATAGCCGCGAGTGGGGCCGAGGTCGTAGAGGTGCACGCGCAACACTCCTGCGGCGTATCCATTTTTGAGATCGACGACGACGTAGCGCGATGGATCGTCGTCGGCACCGTCGTCGTCTGCGGCGACATGGCGAAGATCGACACACACCCGTCCGCCTGCTTGCCACTCCGGTGCAAGCGTCCAAGTCGGTCGCAGATTTCTTCCAGAAAATGCCGTCGCGGAAAAGGAGCTGCCCTCGTCGGGAACCGTGTGCGTCAATCGCGCAAGGTCGGTTCCGCAGAGCTTGTCATTTTCGAAATGCAGATCCGTGATCGGTGAGATGCGCGTGAGGTAACGGCGAAAAATCGCGTCGCGGCGGTTGATGAGCGTTTGCGTGAGATACCGCGTGTCCGCGTCCGAAAATTGTCCCACCGAAACTCCGGCGGCCACCAATTCATCGGTAAAACGAGCCAGAATACGCGCCATCCATGCGCCGTCTTGCTCGGTCATACGCACGAACGCGGGGTTCGGATAGCCGCCGCGCCACAGCTCCGGATCGAAATCGCGGGCGCTGAAATAATTGAACGTGCCGCCGATGCGCGCGGGATGATCCCACGGGCGCTCTTGAACGCCGAGAGTAATGAAGTCTTCCGCGACGTATGGAATGTCGAGGTAGTACGCGAAACCGAGACGCCACGTGATGGCGTCCCAATCCCAAACGCTGCAGAAGCAGTCGCCCATGTCGATGATGTAGTGGCGCACATAGCCGGCCGTTTTCGGATTTTTGGCGCTCGGATCTTTTTTGTCGATGGAGAGAAATGTGTCCATCGTATTTTGCTCGCGCGTGTCGAAGTGATTCAGCCACGCGGCGAGGAGACGCGCGCCACGGAGCTCGCGACGATCTTCGTGAGGCACCACGTCGTTCGGGTCGTCAACGCGCGTTCCTTCATACGTGTACGGCCCGATGGTTTTTCCGGGCAGCCATTTCGATGCGACCATCCGCACGAGCTCACCTTTGTGCGACGCGCTCTCCAAAATTCTCTTGAGCGCGTCTTCGTCGAACGGCTTGGTGACGCCGCTGTTGTCCGTGACGGTGAGCCCCTTTTTCAATTTCAAAAGCGACGGCTTGAACGCCACGACCGAGTCGCACGCCGACCAATATCCGGCTGCATGATAGAAACGCGAAGCGATCGCCGTGGCGCCCGTTGCTCGTTCCGGTTCGAGCAGCGGATCGGTTTTGAGCATGAATTTCCCTACTCCTGGGATGTTCACGCGAAAGCCAGGGTTCGCTCCGTTGGCTTTTCCTTGGTCGATGATCCACGAGCCGTCTTTGGCTTTGTCGGGGTCCAAAACTTTCTCGTCGCATGATCCGCGAGCGACTTCTTCGGCGCTCATGGGTGCTACGCCGATCCGGTTCGTGAACCAGCTCGAGCTCGGGACCTCGTCGAATGCGTTCACGTCGGTGGCGTGACCGGCCGGATCCACTGCGAAGAATCTGGCGAGCGGACGAAAAATAATTTGATTGGCGCCGTCCCAAGCGAACGGCGAATCGTATTCGTGGGGTGCCGGGGTGAACGGCTTGTCGTCGGCGTCGCGAAGCATGGGCGCTTTGAGTGGAAAGCGCGCCGAGCCGCCGCATGCCGTGAGCAGCGCGGACGAAACAATCAGGGCTGTGATTTTAGAATCCACGATCGGTCCCTACGAGAAGTCGGAACGAGTCGATCTGCGTTCCGTGATCGAAGGTTTCGGTGCCGGCACCGACCAGCAATTGAATCGAGTTGTCGGGATCGCCGACGCTCTCGATTCCGATCGCTCCCGAGAGACGCAGCAGCTTCGGCTCGAAATCTTCGAGGTGTGCGCCAAACACATTTCCCGTCGCGAGCTGCATCGATCCGTCGATGAACGACCAGATCGGCCAACGATATTTGAGCGTCGCGACTGCCGCGCTGCGATCGATCAAGCGTCCTGGAAAGAAGCCACGCATGTAGTCGTAGCCGCCGAGCGAAATGAGCTCGGTGAACGGAATCGGCTGTTTTCCTAGGGGATCAGCGAACATGGTCTGGACCGAAAGACTCACCACGCGCCCATGATCATTGAGATCGTAGAACCCACCAACCGTCGCGCCGTAGCGCACGAAGCCGGACGCCGGATTTTGGCGAACGTCGTTTCCTTGAAAACCCGTGAGCTCGACACGCACGCCGCTTCCCGGCTTCGGGCGCGGGAGCCGATTGTCGTAAGCAAGCACGAGCTGGTTGTACTGGATGGTGTACCCGCTGCTGAAGCCGGGCGGCGTCGGATAAATGTCGCGGCCAATCTGCGAGACGATCGTCGGATCATCTTGGTCGGTCGCGCCGTCGCTGAACGAAACGGATCGCACGCCGGTGGTAGCGGTGATGCGGCTCGCGCGCCAAAGGTCCAAGTCGAGCGACGCAAACAGGTCGAGTGAGTCGGAGGCATAACGTGCTTCGTCGTGTTGCAAGGTGCGTGGCCCGAGCCCGTAAAAAACGTGGTCGGGTCTGCGAATGCCGATTGCGTTGATCGAGATGTTGCTCGTCTCTTTGTCCTCACCGAATCGGTAACGCTCGGTCACCCCGCCCGCCAGCCAGTCTTCGCCCCAGGTTGCGCCATGCACGATGACATCGTGGCCTTTGAAACCCGCGTCG
>JBDTFL010000594.1:0-3076 GCA_039937955.1 Polyangiaceae bacterium
CTCCCGAGCGTCAATGACGTCGAGGGTGGAGACGACGACGACACCGAGTAACCGGCCTCCTGCGCCATCAGCGGCGCCGCCGAGCAGCATCTTTCCGCCGAGCTCTACTCGAGGGCCGGCTCCGAGCATTCCGCCGGACGAGGTCCATTCGTCAGTTACGGCGAGTGATGGAACACGGCTATTTTTACGTACGAAACCGGCGCTCTCCTGGACGCCTGCGCGCAGCTCGGCTTCCTCGGAAAATGAGGCCGCACCTACCGTCGTGTTTTGCGACGGCATCGTTTGCGACGGCTTCATCTGGAAATATTTGTGGAGCGACCTCTCGCCCACGCATGACGTCACGCTCGCGCATTTTCATTATCGCGGGCACGGTCGCAGCGCGTCGCCTGCCGATCCGAGTCGCATCAGCATCGGCGCGCACGCCGAAGACGTGTGGAGCGTTCGCGAAAAGCTCGGAGCCGGTCCCGCGATTTTGATGGGCCACTCGATGGGCTGTCAGGTCGCGCTCGAGGCCTACCATCGTCATCCAGAGAATGTTCGCGGCATCGTCTTGATTTGCGGCAGCTTCGGCAACGTCACGAAGACCATCAAAGGCGTTCCGGTCGTTGACATGATTTTGCCCAAGCTCATCGCCATCGCAGAAAAAAGTCCGGAGTGGGTGCGCGCGATCTGGTCGCGATTGCCCTCAGACATGGCGCTGAAAATGGCGCTGCGCTCCGGCGAGATCGATCCGGAGCGCATCCGACCCGAAGATATTTTGCCGTATCTGAATCACATCAAACACGTGGATTTCGGCCTTTTTTTGCACATGTTGCATGCGGCGGGCGAGCACACCGCAGAAGAATTTTTGGGCGACATTTCGGTACCGGTACTGGTCATCGCCGGTGAGAAAGACACGCTGACGCCGCCGTATCTTTCGCAAGCCATGGCCGCCGCGCTTCCAAACGGCGAGCTCATGATGGTCGAGCACGGAACTCACGTTGCGGCGCTCGAGCAACCGGAATTGATCGGCAAAAAAATCCGCGCGTTCGTCGAGGCGAACCTTGCGTAGTCGCATCCCGCTCGCGCTCGTCATGCTGAGTGCCTGCAGTCGTCCCGGTTCCGACACCACGCCACCGCAATCTGCAATCGCGGACGCGACGCCCGTGTCGCCTATGATTGTCGATTCTGGCAAAGATATGTCGGATTCATCACTCCCGATGGCCGCAATCGAGGCAGGTGTGATGGATGTTTCGTATTTCACCGCCCTTCCCGTTCGCGGAAAGTCCGTCGGACACACGTCAGTCGTCTTCAAGCTCTCGCTCGACAACGGACAATTCGCTGCCTACAAACCGCGCTCGCACGTCGGCGGCGAACGTTTTCATGGGGAAATTGCCGCGTATCGGCTCGGTCAGGCTTGGGGCATCGACAACGTTCCGCCGGTCATCGCGCGCGGGTTTTCAGCAGCTGATCTTCGTGGCGCAATGGATCAAAAGGCGCTCGATCTTTTTTCGCGCGAGGTCGTTGTCGAAAGTGATGGCAGCGTACGCGGCGCGTTGATCCCCTGGATTGGGAGCCTCGAATTTTTGCCGCTCGAGACTGGAAAAGAGCGTGCGCGTTGGGGCGCGTGGCTCGACGACGCTGACGCTGGTGAGCTCGACGATTGCGATGCCAGCCTCGCAGCGCAAATCTCCACGATGATCTTGTTCGACACGATGAGTGGCGATTGGGACCGCTGGAGCGGCGGAAACATCGGCTCGAGCGCTCTCGGAACCAGAAACCGCTGCGACAAAGTTCTCTACATCGACAACGACGGCGCGTTTTTCGATCCGGTTCCTGCCGCGCCACTCGCTGCGCAATTCGCGCTCGTGAAGAAGATGACCCGTTTTTCTCGGTCTTTCGTCGCATCGCTCAAAACTGTTTCGGAGCCGGATCTCGAGCACGCGATCGGCGATGAGATGCCGGGAAAACCGCTTCTTTCGCGCAAGGTCATCGACGCATTCTTCGCGCGACGCAGGCTCGTGATCGCCGACATCGACAGAAAGACCGCCGTGCACGGTGAAGCTTCGACGTTGTCGCTGCCCTAATGTAAGCAATCGCTTACGTAAGCCAACGCTTACGCAGCGCGTTCGTCGCGCGAAAGATGCATGCGCTCCGCGACGCCGTCGCGATAACGATGCCACGCGGCCAAAGCACGCGCGCACGTTGCGACAACCTCACGCGCGAGCGCCGAGTCGTCATCCACGTGGTCCATCACCATGCGCCACGCATCTCCGCGATGCGCGCCTTCGACTGCCGCATGCGCGCGCGTGAGCTCCATCGCTTCGATCGGACATCCGTAGTGCGCGACGAGCGCGTGCTTCTTCACCGCATCCTCGCCTTGCGCGCGCACGTAATTTCCGGTGAGCTCAGCGCGTTCGTTCACGCTGCCTTCGACGAAGATCGTGATGAGCGCAACCGACGCTTGCCACGGTTCTGCGGCAGTCATGTCGCGCAAAAAATCGCGATAGCCGCGTGCCGATGGATGCAGCCACGAATCGTCTTCATCGAAATCGGAGCGCTTGAATCCGAGCCCTTCCATCATCCGCAAAAAAAGCTCCGGATGCGGCGCGGTACGGGAAATTCCGCCCGTTTGCTCTTCGTAGATATTTTCCGCGAGCGCACCGCGAACGGTCGCGAGGTTCGGCACGTGTCCCATCACGCGTGCGAGCAGCATCGGAAAATCGCGCACGTACACGAGATACTCGTGACGAAAATGTTGGAGCAGCTGCGGCCGCGAAAGTCCCGGGCGCGTCAGATACGGATAGGCCCAGTGATGTTTCTGATCCATCACCGCAAGAAGCCGCTCGGCGAGCGGCCGTGAAGCCATTTTAGAATCGACGCTCGAATCGACGTTGGAGCTCACGAATCAAATCGTGACAGGCTCAATCGAACTCGTCACATTTTGCGCTTACACAAGCGCAAATGACGAACGGCTCAGTGCGGGTTGACGTTCGGGCTGGCGATGTAGAGAAGCACGAGCGCAATCGCGAGGGTGACCACCGCCACCACTGCGAGACCAAGCCCGGTCCAGCCGCCGTCGCCCGTGAACTCGTCC
>JBDTFL010000595.1:0-3133 GCA_039937955.1 Polyangiaceae bacterium
CCTTCGGACGAGAAGCTCACCGCGATTGGCCAAGCCGCACGCTCGGCGATTTCGCTTTCGTGCTTGGGTGAAACGTTCGCGTGCACGGAGCTGGCGATGCTTCGCGATCGCGCGGTCGACCCCGTCGTGCGTGGCGTCCTCACGATTTTCTTGGCCGACGAGATCGTCCATGCGCGCGTGGGTTGGGCGTATCTCGCGCATGCATTGAAGAACGTTGACATGTCAATCAAACGGTCCGTTGCCGACGTCGTCCCCGACTACATCGCGGGTATCGGCGCGAATCTGTTCGGCACGATCGAGTCGAAGGCCGCGGTCGACGTGACCAACGACGACGCGCGCTTGGCGGCGCATGGCGTGTGCTCGATGCGCGAGGAACAAGATCTCTATCGCGCGTTCATCCCGGAGGTCTTCTTACCGGGGTTGCTCGCGGTCGGTGTGCCGATCGATCATGCGGCGTGCATGGCTGCGGTCCCCCGTCACGACGCCTCCGCGTAGCTCGGCTTCAAACACGACGCCTCCGCTTAAATAATCTCGAATGTCATTTTGGCGCGCAGTCGCCGTTCGTACCGTGTCCGATAGCCAAGCTGGCGCGAATGGCGAAGGCGCATGGATTTCAACAGACGAAATCCTCGAGAATTCCCGCTCATTCGTGATTTGAGCGACCTGGCACGGTGCTCGCAAAACGCGGGGCATGGCGTTCGACCGAATCGCTCAAAAGAACTTCGGAATCGCGCTCCTGTGCGGGACTGCGCTCGCCGCTTTTTTGAGCGCGCTCGGCATCGTGCGCATCGCGCAAGCGGCCGTCCTTTCGAATGCGGATTTGCTCGCCGCTGCGCCGGTGCTCGCAAAGCCCAAAGTGAACGCGGCAGCCAACGCTTCTGCGCGGAGCGCCGATCCGATCCTCGCCCGAAATCCGTTCGACTCGGTGACCGGGCCGTTTCTCTCCGATGCGATCGGCACGCGCGCGACCGGCGCCGGATCGGATCTCGCGAACGCGCCGCTGTGTGAGGGCGTGAAAGTTTTGATCATCGCGCAAGCATCCGATCCTGATTGGTCGTTCGTCGCGATGAGCAGCAACGCCGCCAACGCCACCTCCGACAGCAAGGCCCAGCTCCGCCGCAGAGGCGACGATTTCGGCGGAAAACACCTGCAATTCGTCAGCTGGGATCGCGTTTGGCTCTCGAGCGGCGGAGTACTTTGCCAAGCCGCGCTCTTCAAGGGCTCGCAGGCCGTGAAGGCCGATACGACCAAAGCGTCGGAGCCCGCGGGTGATTCCGCGCTGACCCGAGGCATTCATCGCGTGAGCGCGAACGAATTTCAAATCGATCGCAGCGTCGTCGACAAGATCCTCGAGACACAAGCCGAGCTCATGAAAGTGCGCGTCGTGCCCGAGCAAGAAAAAGGAAAAACGGTCGGCATTCGACTCTACGGAATCAAATCCGGCTCGCTCCTCGAGGCAGTCGGATTCGAGAACGGCGATCGCCTCGAAACCGTGAATGGCCTGGAAATAAGCACTCCTGACGGTGCGCTCGCCGCGTACGCGCAGTTACGCGCGGCAGATCGACTCATCGTGAAGATCAATCGCAAGGGCAGCGAGTCCGAGATCGACTACGACATTCACTGACCCCGGCGCTTTGATCGACGTGTGTGGCGAAGCCGACGTTAGTATCGGCTCGTAGTGATCGCATGACGTCGACAGTCGCCAAAGCGTCGGTGGAGCTCGAGTCCTCCGCCAAAGAACTCTGGCCGTTCGTGGGCGCGACCGATCAGATCAATCGATGGATGGGTGACGCCCCGTTCAAGCTCAAGCCCATCGACGCAGCCAACAAAAGCGGCGCGCGCTATCACGTCGAATCGGACGCCACGTGGTTCGCGATGGACCACGAAGCCTTGCCGTTCGACTGGGAAAACGAAAAATATCTGAAGGCTGCACGCAAAATGATCAGCAGCCCTTTCAGCTCCATCGTTTTGCTCGTGAAGCTCGAACCCGGGAAAAAACCGGGCGGAACCCGCGTCGACGTTTCGCTCGAGGTCGGCGTGCGTTCGATCCTGGGGAAGCCGTTTGCGATCATCGCAGCCAATCGTCACGTGCAAAAATACGTCGAGCTGATGCGAAAGGTCGACGCGCACATCCGCGACGAAGCGCACACCGAAACACCGTTTTCGATGGCGACTCCGGCACGTCCCGACATCGCCGCGGTGAGCCGCAATCGTTTGATCGCGGCGGGTGTCGAACGAAATCTCGCCGAGCGATTGTCGACGCATGTGACCGACGCACCCGACATCGAGGTGATCCACATGCGGCCTTTCGAGATCGCCGACGAATGGAAGATCGATCGCACCGAAATGCTCAAAGCATTCTTGCAATCGGTGCTCGCCGGTCTCACGGAATTGCGTTGGTCGATCATCTGCCCGAGCTGCCGCACTGCGAGCGAGCACGTGACCTCGCTCCAAGAAATTTCGACCGAAGGCCATTGCCAGCTCTGTGACATCTCGTTCGAATTGGATCTCGATCGATCCGTAGAGGCGACCTTCTTGCCGCACGACGCATTGCGCACGGTCGTCGCGCAACCGTTTTGCATCGGCGGGCCTTCGCGCACGCCGCACGTGATTTCGCAGGCGAATCTCGATCCGCAATCGAGTCATGAATTCACCGCGCCGGCCGAGGTTGGGCGCTTCCGAATCTTCGCGCGCGGAGGAGCGAACGCGAGCGTCGAGGTAGAGGAGAACGGAGCCGCAGAAGCGAGCGCAGCGGTCGCGGCGAGCGCGGTTCGTCCCGCCGAGCTGCACGTGGGACCGGGCGGAAAAATCGTAGTTACCAACAAGACCGACGAAGGTCGGCACGTGAAGCTCGAACGACTCGGCTACGCGAGCGCGGCCGCCACCGCCCACGCGGTCTCCACGTTGCCCGAATTTCGCAGATTTTTTTCGACCGAGCTTTTGAAACGCGAGACGCCACTCAAAGTTTCGCATGTCGCGATTTTGTTCAGCGACCTCGTCGGGTCGACCGCGCTCTACTCCAGCATCGGAGACGCAGCCGCATTTCGGCTGGTCGACGATCATTTCGATCTGCTGCGCGAGGTCGTCGGCCGACACGACGGTGTGGTCGTCAAAACGATGGGCGACGCCATCC
>JBDTFL010000596.1:0-9645 GCA_039937955.1 Polyangiaceae bacterium
AGATCATCGCGTTCTTCCTCACCGCCGCCACGCTCATGTTTTTGCAGACGATCGGCACGATCGTCGAGACGGTTCCTGGCGCCTTGGGCGACGCGATTTCGTTCATCAGCCTCGAGACGCGTTTCTCACCATTCGCGCGTGGCCTCATCGACACGCGCGCTGTCATCTACTTCTTGTCCATCACCATTCTCGGCCTGCTCGTAGCGTTTCGTCAGCTCGAGAGCCGCAAGTGGAAGTGAGAAAAAATCATGGAACGCAAAGTTAAGGCCGCAGCAGAGAGCGGCGTTTTTCTCCTCATCGTTGCAGCCATCCTGGTCGCGCTGAATGCGCTCGGCGCGCTCGGTCTGTATCGCCGCATCGACACGACGAAGGCCGAACGCTTCACGCTCTCGAAGGGCAGCGGAAAGCTGCTCGTCGGAATGAAAGAGTCGATGCACGTCGACGCTTACGTCACGAAAGGTCTGCCGAAGCTCGACGCATTCACGCGAGATCTCCGCGATCTTCTCCAAGAATACAAAGACAACGGCGGCGGGAAATTCGACTACGCGATCATCGAAGCCAAAGACGACACGCAGAAAGAAGCGGCAAAAAAAGCCGGTTTGGTCGAGCAGCCGTTCGGTGAAGCGAGCGAAACGGAAGAGAAAGCCGCAGTCACGCAAGGCTTCATGGGTTTGGTTTTCAAATACGGCGCGGAGCAAGATGTCATCAAATTCTTGCCGCCCGATCGCACCGACGGTCTCGAGTTTTGGATCACGAACAAGATCCGCGAAGTGGTCGATCGCGGCGACGACGTGAAGCACAAGATCGGAATCTTGTCGGGCGACGACGAGATGAAGCTCACGGAAGCGAACCTCGTTCCGACCAGCATGGACAAGCCGTCGATGCAGGAAATCATTACGCGCAACTTTCCGTTCTACACGCTGAGCGACGTCGACCTGAAGAACGGCGACGCGGCAATTCCCGATGATTTGGACGGTTTGATCATCACGCAGCCAGGCAAGGATCTGAGCGAAAAAGAGCTGCGCCGCATCGATCAGTTCGTGATGAAGGGAAAGTCGGTCGCCATTTTCGCAGGCGCCGTGAATCTCAAAGCGGGCGACGCGACGATGAACGCAACGATGTCGACGCATGGTCTCGAGAAGCTTCTCGAGGGCTACGGCGTGACGGTGAACAAAGACGTCATTTTGGATTTCGGCCGATCGTTCACCGCGATCATGCCGACGCAGGGCGGCCTCGCGGCGCGTCCGTTTCCGGATCTCCTCGACGTGCAGGACGACTCGCGCTTCACGGACAACGAGAAGCTGCTCGATACGTCATTCCCTGGTTTTTTCCGCATTCCGGAGATCGTGATCCCGCTCGCTTCGTCGGTCACCGTTCATCCTGAAAAGCAGCCCGACGCACAGCCGAAGCTTCTTGGGCGCTCCACACCGCGCTCAATCGTCGAGACCGGCGACACCGTCGATCTGAAACCGCTGCAACACTGGAAGCCGAAGGGCGAATGGGCGCAGTACGGATTTGCAGCGTCGGTCGAAGGCACCATCAAGACCGCGTTCCCGACCAAAGATTCGAGCGCTGGTTTCGACGTTCCGGAAAAGAGCGTGAAGCCTGCACGCATTTTCTTCATCGCGTCGAGCGAGTTCTTGGCGAACCCGTTTGCGCGCTCCGGCAACGGTCCGGACATGGGCCAATTCGGTCAGCAGTTCCAAGGTCAGGGCGGCGACGAAACGCTGCTCCAGCTCGCGGGTCCGTACGCACAGCAAGCACTCACTGGAACCATTTTGGCATTCAAAAACACGCTGGATTGGCTCACGGGCGACACCGATCTTCTCGCGGTGTCGGCAAAAATCCTGAGCGAGCCGGGTCTCGCGTACGGCGACGTTTCGAAGCCGAAGTACGACCCCAACGCGTCTGACGACGATCTCAAAAAAGAAGAAGACGAGCTGAAAGCGGCGCGCAAGCACGAGCAGACGGGAATCGAATGGAGCTTGATTTTGGGCCTTCCTCTCCTGTTCTCGGCGTTCGGCGTGATTCGTTGGCGTTGGCGTCTTTCGTCGCGCGAAAATGTCAGCCTCGCCTAATCAGCGAATCGAAATTCGAGGACACTCATGAACGGAACTCAGAAAATCGGTTTGAGCGCAGCGATCCTCGCGGTGCTCGGCTTCGGTGTTTACAAGCAGATGAAGGCCGACCAAAAAGTCGGCGTCGTCGCAGACAAGACCGTCGACATGCCCGACATCAAAGGGCCGGACGACATCGACAAAATTGAAATCACCAACGCCGACAAGAGCGACGTCGAGCTCACGAAAACCGGCGACACGTGGCGCGTCACGAAGCCCGTAGATTTTCCGGCAAATCAGGGGAACGTGAAGCAGCTCGTCGACAATTTGAAAGAGCTGAAGGCCACCGAGCAGGTCGAAGCGAACGCAAACGACGACGTCAAAAAATCCTACGAGCTCGACTCCGCGCACGCCGTTCACATTCAAGCGTTCAAAGGCGCCGACAAAAAAGTCGACGATTACTTCGGAAAGAACGGCGGACGCGGCCAGATGGTCATGACCGGCGATCGCCCAGGCGTTTTCGCGGCCAGCGGTTACTCGAGCTACCTCTACACGCGCGAGGTGAAGAACTGGCGCGACACCGACATCTTCAAATTCGACGACGCGAACGCGACTCAATTTTCTATTGAAAAGAAAGACACGACGCTCTCCTTCACCAAGGGTGACAAGTGGGCTGGCACCGCGAAGGGTGCACCCATCGAGCGACTCGACGAAGAGAGCGTAAAGAAAGCGATCAGCGTTTTCAAAGCGCTCACCGCCGATGATTTCGGCGACGGCAAATCACCGAGCGACACTGGGCTCGACGCACCGGAAGCCACGGTCACGATTTCGCTGAAGGACAACGCCGGCAAATACGTGCTTCATGTCGGAAAAACAGCCTCCGGATCGAATCGCTACGCACAAAAAGATTCGGACCCCACCATCTACATCGTCAATTCTTCGGTTGGTGATTGGGCCACGGCGGACGTCGCCAAATTCCAAAAATTGCCCGACGGCGGATCCGCGAATCCCGCGCCGCCGTCACACCCGATGTCGATGGGTGGAATGGGCGGTATGGGAATGCCGCCTGGAATGCAGATGCCTCCGGGAATGCAGATGCCGCCCGGTCATCCGCACTGATCAAAAAAATATACTCAATAGAAACGTAACAACTTGCGGGCGCGGCGAAATCGCGCCGAAGGATTGTCATGGATCTCTTCGCGCAACTCCGTGCGTACGACTACGGCGAAGCTCACTTCAAGGTCGACAAGGCTTCGCGTTTGCGCGCCATCATCGCCATTCACGACACGCGGCTCGGGCCTTCGCTCGGCGGTTGTCGTTTTCTTCCGTACGATACGGACGAAGCGGCGGTCGTCGATGCATTGCGACTCGCGCGCGGCATGACCTACAAAGCGGCGCTCGCGGGGCTTCCGCATGGCGGCGGAAAAAGCGTCCTGATTCGGCCGAAAGAGCACTTCGATCGCGTCGCGCTGTTTCGTGCGTTCGGGAAATTCGTCGATGATTTGGGTGGGCACTACATCACCGCCGAAGACAGCGGCACCGGTTTGGAAGACATGGAAGTCATCCGGACCGTCACGAAGCACGTAACCGGCGTCGATCAATCACGCGGCGGCTCGGGCGATCCGTCGCCGTTCACTGCGCTCGGCGTACGTCGCGGAATCGAAGCGTGCGTGCAGCACAAATTGAACAAGAAGGATTTGAAGGGCGTGCACGTCGCGGTTCAGGGCGTTGGTCACGTTGGCTATCATTTGTGCAAAGAGCTCCACGCGGCGGGCGCAAAAATTTCGGTCGCGGACGTCGATCCGCTCAAAGCGGAACGCGCCACGCGCGACTTCGGCGCCGAGGTCGTTGCGCTCGAGTCGATCCACAAAATCGCATGCGACGTATACGCGCCTTGCGCGCTCGGCTCCGCACTGAACGATTCGACCATCTCCGGCTTGCAAGCGAAGATCGTCGCAGGCGCCGCAAACAACCAGCTCGCCGAGCCTCGACACGGAGATGACCTCCATGCGCGCGGCATCCTCTACGCGCCGGACTACGCCATCAACGCGGGTGGCCTCATCAACGTCGCGCAAGAGGCCAAGGGCTACGACGCGAGCGCCGCTACCAAGAAGACGCTCGAGATCTTCGACACCATTTTGGATATCGCTCAGCGCAGCCAACGCACGCACACGCCGACCTATCGTATCGCCGACATCATGGTCGAAGAGCGTCTCGCCGAAAAAGCCCACTGATTCAGGTCGTCTGGGCGCTTCCAAAATATCCCGAAATATCTGGGAGAAGCATAATGCCCGGGGAATATCCGCTGACTTTGACGGCTTGGGACCTCGCAACGAGGTCACCCGGGTTGCGCGAAGCATTTTGCCTGCTACATGTATTCAAGTGTGGACGACCTGCCTTTTGCAAATCGCACACACGACCTCACAAATTATTTGACAAGTTGGGGGTTGAGGAACTAGAGTGCGCTCGCCTCACCTTCTGTCCAAATCTTCACCGGGTGTATGCGCAGTTGCCTGAGTTCCAGGCGCATCCCGTAGTTTGAAGAAGCTCGTAGGACCCATCAGCTGTTCAAAAAAAGCTGTTCAAGAAAAGACGCCCGTTCAGTTCACGCGGGTTGATGGGATCGCTCACTCGACGCCATTTTATAACTGGCAATCGCGCAGTAAAGGAGACACTTCACTATGCAAGCTGGTACGGCCATCAAGTTCAAGGTTGGAGACAAGGCTGTTTATCCCGCACAGGGAGTCGCCGAGGTCATTCAGATTGAGGAGAAGGACATCGCCGGAAGCCGTCAGCGCTTCTACGTTCTGCGCATCCTCGACACCGACCGCAAAATCATGGTGCCTGTCGCGAACGCAAGCGCGGTTGGCCTTCGTCAGGTCATCAGCGAAGTTGAAATCCGCGAGATTTTCGACATCTTGAAAGAGCGCACGATCGCCTTCGACAACCAGACGTGGAACCGCCGTTACCGCGGCTTCATGGACAAGATCAAGACGGGCTCGATCTACGACGTCGCGGAAGTTCTTCGCGATCTCTATCGCCTCAAGACGGACAAGCAGCTTTCGTTCGGCGAGCGCCGCATGCTCGACACCGCACGCACGCTCATCGTGAAAGAAATCGCGATTGCCCGCGAGCAGACCGAAGAGCAAGTGAAGACCGAGATCGAATCGATCTTCGTAGCTAACTAAAAGCCTCGAGCTGATTCCGAAAATCTAAGCCGAACTGCAGCGCGCTGGCTCGAAAGGGTCAGCGCGTTTCGCTTTTTGTCTGTGCTCTGATCCGCTTCGAAACAAGCGTTTCACGCTTCGTCGAGCAAACCGAACTCCCACTTTTCTTCGGGCTCACGAAGTGAAGCGACGGCGATTTCCACGCGCCGCAACAGATCCTTCGGGGACGCATTCGGTGCTGCACGAATGCCGATCGCAATCACGTCGTCCGATTTCCAAACGCGCGCGCCGATGACCCCCTCGACCGCGTACGCGAGCTCGACCGCACGACGTAAACGCGCGGGAGGCTCGAGATGGATTTCGATTTTTTCTTCGCGCGGCGGATTGCTCACAGCGATTGCTCCTGCGATCCGTCCAGCTTGATGTCGCGAAGACGAAACTCTTTGCCGCCGTGATCTGCTTCGAATTTTTTCACGTTGCTCTCGTCGACGGCGATGAAGTCGTTGCCCATCGGCCCGGTCACGTCGCTGTCGTGAACGAACATGACCTCCGAGGCGTCGCGCGGTTTGCCGCTGTAATACTCGTGCAAGGTCATCGATTTCGGAACCGCTCCAGGCGGCGGATGTTGCCACACCGTGATCGCGCACACGGCGGAGTCGAACTTGGCGATGGTGCCGTCGGCGTAAGTGATTTCGGTTTCGTGAATGCTGCCGGATTTGAGCGCCATGTGACAGCGCGCGCACATTTCGGCTTTGCGCGAGCATGCTCCTAAACAGCACAAAACAAGGCCGATCGTGAGCATCGAAAAAACATGACGCTGCTTCATGGGAAGAGTGAGCCGCCTCCGGTGATGGCTGCATAACGGATGACCGGTGCGACGCCGACGACGAGCACGACGCCCCACGCGATGGCCTCGCGACGCAGACGCGCGCGTGCGAATGGCTCGAAGATCGAACGCGACTGATCGTCGGTCAAACGACGCGCGAGAACTGCGGAGAGCATGGCGCCGCCGCCCCACATCGTCGCGAGCAAAATCGCACCGAACAGCGGGTAACCGATCGCAAGTACATCTCCTTTCAAAAGACAAAACGGACATACGTGTTGTGGAAGCTCGAACGCGTAGGGCGCGACCTCGAGAACCGCAGCAGCGATTGCGAGTGGCATCGTCATCAGCGAAAATGCGCCTGAAAATGCGACGCGCGAGCGTTTCGGATTTTTCGAAACGAGAAGTGCAAGAGTGATCGCGAGGATGACTGCGATGGGCGCTGCAAATGAAACGAGCGCGCGCGGACCGCTGGCAAAGCCTCCATTGCCTGCCGCGACCGAATCGAGCTGCACCGAGCAACACGACGCAGTGATCGACAAATCCAAATTCAGCAAAAAGCTCGTCGTCAAAATGAGATCGGCCAACGCGAGTGGCGCGATCAAAACGGTGAGCCACGCGAGCGGCTTGACGAGCTCGAGCCGCGGAAGCTTTGCGTCGAGCGCATACGCCTGCGAGATGACGCCCCCGATCACCGCAACCGCCAAGGTCGAATAGAGAGCGCGAAATCCCCAGACGTTCGCGTGGAAGACTCCGTACGCGCACATCGCGCCGCGAATTCCGTGACTCAAACGATCCGCCGCAAGCACACCAAGCGCGAGGGACCCGACCTGCGCGACGGTCGCCACGCGAACGAGCGTCGATGCGAGATCGACCTGTTTTTCCAGGGCGAGCTGGCCTTCACTCATGTCGGCCACATCGAAACGACGAATCACTTTGAGCGACGTGAGAGCCCCGCGCGCAAACAGCGCGACCACGACGATGCCGGCGATCAAGCGGAGCAAGATCCATGGCTCGAGCAGATTCAGAAGCAGCACGATGCAAGCTTAGCGCAGCGCGCGCGGTGTTGAAGCCGAGCCACACGCGGGCGTCTACAAAAGGTCAGCTCGGTGTCGCGGGCTCGAGCTTGCCGTCGGTCATGTCGAATGCGCGTGCGTCTTTGGCGCTCGCCAGCACACGTGCGTCGTGCGTTGCGACGATCACCGCGCGACCTTCGGCGGCGAGTGCTGCGAGATCCCTCATGACCGATCCCGCGCGTTCGTCGTCCAAATGCGCCGTCGGCTCGTCGAGGAGCAACAACGGCGCGTCGAACAAAAGCGCGCGTGCAAGCGCGACGCGTTGTCGTTCACCGCCCGAGAGCGCTCGTGCTGCCGATTTTGCGAGCGACGCGACGCCGAAACGTTCGAGCAAATCGCGCGCGCGTTTTTCGATCGCAGCGTCGACACCGTCGGGAACGGCCGGCAGGACGACATTGTCGATCACGCTCATCGCGTCGACGAGCTGCACGTCTTGAAATACGAATCCGACTTTTCGTCTTCGGACGGCAGCGCGATGGGCGTCGCGGATGCGTGATGTCGCTTCGCCATCGATCCAAACTTCGCCGCTCGTGGGTGCGAGCATGGCGCCGACGATTGCAAGGAGCGTCGTCTTGCCGCTTCCGCTCGCACCTCGGATGACCGCGAGCGTTTTTCGCTCTAGCTCGAAAGTGACGCCGTCCAAAATCGTTCGTCGGTTTCGCCCGTCGCGAACTTTTTTGACGACCTCGCGAACCGCGAGAAAAGAAGCCGATTCGTGTGCCAACGTGCGCCAAACTCCTGTTCAGGGCGGCGGTGACGTCGCGCTTATTTGCGACGGTGCACCAAAAGTACCGGGAGAATCAAGTGGCATCGAGAATGCTTTTCCGGCTCAATGGGAATGATGAGATCGCAACTTCGGACAAGCTGGGTTTTGGCAGTTATCGGCGCGCTTGCGCTGGTGGGTGCCTGCAGCTTGAACACGCAGCCGATCCCGCCGGGCTACGACGGCAACGCCACCTCCGCGGATGCTGGGACCCCTCCGAGCAGCAACCTCAGCGGTGACAGCAGCGACGGCTCCGCGAAGGGTGACGATGCAGGCACATTCACGCCCGACGACGCCGGTGATGACGCGAGCGACGGCAGCGTCGCCGACGCCGCAGATTCCGGGGACATATGAGGCTCCACGCGACTCGCGGCTTTCTCATCGCGGCGCTGATTGGCGGTGCCACGATGGGCGCGTGCAGCTTGAACACGCAACCCATTCCGCCGGGCGAGCAACCTGACGGCGGACAAGATTTCGGCGGTAGTGGTTTGCGGGCCGACGCATCCGTGTCTGTGTCCGATAGCGGCACCGTCACCGGAAACCCAGCACCTGGCGACGCCGGTGATGCAAGCGGCGATGCAAGCGATGATGGTGGCGACGAAGATGCGGGCGACGCCGCTACCGACGCCGGCGACGAATAGTTTTTTTCCGAGCCGAACGACCTGCGCTATGTCGGGCGTGATTTGTTGTTGCGTGCGTCGACATACTCGTCGAGCAGATTCGCCGTAAAATCAGCCAAAATGCCGTCGGTGACGCGTAGGCGGCGTGACAAGTCTCGCGCGATGTTGAGCGTGATGAGCGCGTAGGATTTCAAATCACGTCGATAGAGCGCGTCGAGATCCTCGCTCGTCATCTTGAGCAAACATGACGGACCGAGCGCCCGCACGGTTGCCGACCGCGGTTGCACGTCGATGATCGACATCTCACCAAAGCAATCGTTCGGACCCAAAATCGCCACGCGGACGTCGCGCTGACGACGACTTTTTTTCAGGACCTCGACCTCGCCGTCGATGACGACGTAAAGCTCGCGTGCCGGATCGCCTTCGCGAAAAAGGACTGCGCCCGGCATCACGCGCAGCGGCGTGAGCGAGGTCGCAAGACGCTCCAACATTTCGTCGGAGAGCCCACCAAAAATACCGATCTCGCGCAGACGCTCCGGAGAAATCGGAACATCCGCGCCCTTCGGTTTCACGTCATCCGCAGTAGCCATATTCGACACCGTCGATCGTGATGGGAGATGAAAAGGAATTGCATGTGCCTGTCGTGCAGCCGCCCGTGGTACCGGCCGGCTCGCAGGTTTTCGCGCAATGCGAGCTCACGCAATTGAGGCTGGGTGCGCAGTCGCTGGGAAAGGTGCAGGAAGCGCCGACGACCGCCGTTCCGACCGCCTCGCATTCGGTGGTCGCACCGCTTCCGGCAGGAACGGGGAGACAGCCGAAATTTCCGCAGCTCGTTGCGCTGGTGAGATCGCATTTGATGCCGCAGATGTTGAACCCGATGGTGCCCCCGCGATTGCGGCAATCGGAGAAGACACCAGTGCATGGCGTTCCGGGCGTTCCGCAGAATTCATGGCAGCGCCCGAGCGTGCACGTGAGCCCCTGCGCGCAATCGGTGGTTTGCGTACAAGGCGCGCCGCCCTCGGCGACTCCGACGCTCGTCGTGCAAGCAGTGGGTGCGGTGGCGGTTCCCGAGTCGAAAAAGAAATCGCAGGTGGTTCCCGCGCAGCCGCAATTCGGAAAGATGCCGCACTTGTCCGATG
>JBDTFL010000597.1:0-8300 GCA_039937955.1 Polyangiaceae bacterium
GCCCATCGCACGCGTATATCGGGGCGCGAGGCTATCGAGAAGCTGGAGCGATCGCGTCGCTGGATGAGCGGAGACATTTCATCTTCCGATGACGCCGAAGAGCGAGAACCGATGCATGTCGATGCGCCGCGCGTCCGCGTGGACGACGCCGCTGCTTCGCGTGCGGGGGTCGATGCCGACGAGGAGCAAATCGAAGAGCAGGCGCCCTCGAAACGAGCCTCGAAGGATCGTTGAGGGGAGGAGTCGATCTGGCCTCAGCACATGAAGAGGACAACAACAACTGCGGCTCGTGCGGCAATCGCTGCTCGTCGGGCAAACACTGCGACGGCCACATGTTCTGCCGCGACGCTAACGGCGAGCTTTAGTTGCTCCTGAACTGAAGCACGACGCGCGACGGAACCTCGCCTTGCTGGAGTCGAACGAAGATCTCGTTGATGGACGCCAAGGACTGAACCTCGATGTCCGCCTTGACCTTTCCCGCGGCAGCGAACGCAAGCGCCTCCGCCATGTCTTTTCGTGTGCCGACGAACGAGCCGCGAACGGTGATGCAATTCGCCACCACATCGAAGAGCGGCACCGGAAATTCGCCGGGGGGTAAGCCGACCAGGACGCACGTACCGCGCTTTCGGGTCATGGCTACGCCTTGGTTGAACGCGCCGAGTGACGGCGCCGTAATCAAGACCCCGTGCGCGCCGCCGCCTATTTCCTTTTTGAGCACGGCAGCGGGGTCGCTTGCTTTCGCGTTGATGGTCAAGTCGGCGCCGAGCCGCTTCGCATGGGCGAGCTTGCCATCGTCGATATCAATGGCGCAGACATTAAGGCCCATAGCTTTCGCGTATTGAATGCCGAGATGTCCGAGCCCGCCAATGCCTGAGATAGCGATCCATTCTCCGGCCTTCGCCTCGGTCTCTTTGATTCCTTTGTAGGTCGTAATGCCCGCACAAATCAGCGGCGCAGCATCTTCGGGCTTGAGGTTTTTGGGGATGAGCGCCACGTAGTTGGCATCGGCGAGGACGTATTCAGCGAAGCCGCCGTTTTTCGTGTAACCGCCGAATTGCGCTTCAGCGCATACGGTCTCCCACGCTGATAGGCAGTACTCACAATGACCGCAGGCCGAGTAGAGCCAAGGCACTCCTACCCGATCGCCTTCCTTGATGTTTTCAACGCCCGCACCCTTCGCTACGACCAGCCCGATGGCCTCGTGTCCCGGAATGAATGGAAGCGAAGGCTTAAGTGGCCAGTCACCTCGCGCGGCGTGAAGATCGGTATGACACACGCCGCAAGCTTCGGTCTTGACCAAGATCTGGCCGTGACTGGGAGAAGGGACAGCGCATTCGCGGAGCACCAACGGCTTTCCGAACTGTTCGACAAAAGCAGCGTGCATGGTCGTAGGCATTTGCTTCGTTCCTTTCGAGCGACGCTAAGCACCGACGCTCGTGGCACGCCGACGTTCAACGGCGATCTTCGCGTCGTTTCGTTTTGGTTATTGTGCAGTTCACGTGCCGCGACTGACGAAGGTTCGGTTGGCTGAATCGAGCTGAGACTCATTGCAAACCGTTGCAGCGAGATCGGGCCGCGTCGACAAGACTGCAGTCCGACGGTGCTCGCGGAGTGCAGAATCTGCGCTCGTCCTACGCAGCCTCTGCGTGAGGTCGCTATATCCGCGCGCGCAAGCCGAAGAAAGCCGCGTTGGCGAGGGGCTTGCTGAGGAGCTGTTGCCCAACCGAAAGGCAAACCGCCAATTGCGGAGATACGCATGAGCACTATGACCGACGCGGCATCTCTGCCGACCTTCAAGGACTGTCAACAGGAACATCCGAACGCCATCGCGCAGGTGCTGGTATGTCTCGACCGCTCTGCGCTGTCGGATGGCTGCCTCCCCTACGCAGGATTCGCCGCCAAAGCGTTCGGCGCAAAGCTCACCCTGCTTCACGTGTTGCCGTCGGCGACCGCCGCACATGAGCCTAACCGCGCGGACGCGCTCGAGGCAGAGATCGCGAAGCGTGAGGCCGATCACTATCTGGACGATGCGATGGGCGGTCTAGACATCGCACGCGAACGCCTGACCGGCAGGGTTGCGCAAGGTAGTCCGGCTGAACAAATCGCCGCTGTCGCCCAAGAAATCAGGGCCGATTTGACAATTCTCTGCAGCCACGGTCAAGGAGCGGAGGGTCGCACGTCCGAGCTGGGAAGTGTCGCTCAGCACGTTCTCTCGCGAGCCTCGGGCTCGGTGCTTTTGGTGCAACCGATGAGTATGGCGCCCATCCCCCCGAACCGAATATTGGTCCCGCTGGACGGGTCGATGCGAAGTGAATGCGTCCTGCCGATGGTGACCGCCATGGGGAAGCTGCATGGTGCTGAGGTGTTGCTTCTGCACGTAGTGACCGAGCCGCGATCGACTGCGGTGCTGTCGACTCCACAAGACATGCAGCTCGCGCAGTCATTGGCTTTACGGATCCAGCAGAACGCCGAAGACTACCTGTCGCGTATCCGCGTGCGCCTTCTGCCCGAGCTCGATTCGGTGAAGACGCTCGTCGTTCGTCGTGCCGAAGAACGCCAAGCCTTGATCGATGTTGCGGTCGACCGGAAAGCCGACATGCTCGTGCTTGCGGCTCACGGCACCACCTGCAATGCCGACCGGGCCTTCGGAAGTGTCACGTCTTTCCTGTTGTCACACGCGCGACTTCCGATTTTCGTGCTTCAAGACATGCCACGTCGCGCGGTGACTAAGAACAGCGAACCACCTCGACTTTCACTCAGCAGTCGCCCGCCGGAGGTGGATTGAATCTCGGCGAGCGCGCCGCGGCGCTTGCGGCGGCCGACAAGCCTCTTCGCCGCGCTCGGGCATTCACGGTTCCACTGCTTGACATTAAGGCCGTCTCCGACGCAATTGTGCGCGCGACCGTCGGTTTCCGAGCTGCCGGGCCTCAAAGCTCGGAGCTCAAGAAAGCAGGTGAGTGGTTCCTCGACAACCATTACCTTATCTCGCGAACACTTCGGCAGACGAAGACTGAGATCCCCGAAGGCTTTCGACGTCGTCTTCCGTTCGTCGCACAAGACGCATTTCCACGGGTGCTTCGCCTTGCCGAAACGATGGTCGAAGAGACACAGCTCGATTTCGACGAGTCGGCGCTCGTGTCGTTCGTCCAGGCGTATCAAGTCGTCGCTTCGCTCACGATCGCCGAGCTTTGGGCTTTGCCAGCGATGTTACGAATCGCAACGCTCGTCAAGCTGGTCCGCAGCCTGGACGTGTTTTTCCCGCCGCCACATGCGTTGCGCGTGAACGCCACGAAGTGGAATCTGGTCGCGCCAGAGGTAGGCGTGGAGCGCGCCGTTCGCACGCTGCGATTGCTCAGCGAAGTGGACTGGAAGTCGTTCGTCCAACGAACGAGCGCGGTCGAAGCGGCGCTCCTAGAAGACCCTAGTGGCGTTTATGCGCGCATGGACTTCAGCTCCCGCGACGCCTACCGCAGCGCAGTCGAATCGCTGGCGTGGGATACGGCGCGCGCGGAGCCCGAGGTTGCTCGCGTTGCCGTAGGGTTGGCAACGGAGGGGCTCACGAAATGTCCGGCCGACGATCAGCGTGAAGGACACGTGGGTTATTACTTGGTCGACGGGGGCTTGCCGCAGCTGAAAGCGCGCATTGCGTACCAGGCGCACGGTATCGAGCGGTTGCGTCAGTCGGTCCTTTCTCACCCTAAGCTAAGCTATTTCGGGAGCGTTGGATCCGTCCTGCTTGCGCTCTTGGCACTCGTGCTTGTCCCGGCGGCGCGGCGTCTTAGCCCAACGGTGTCGGTGCTCGCGGCGTTACTTGTCATAGTGCCGCTAGTCTCAGTGGCAGTCGCGTTTACGAACCGCTGGGTGAACCGCCTTCTGGTTCCGCGATTGCTCCCCAAGCTCGACTTCGCTCTCGGCGCGCCCGCAGACTGCCGGACGCTGCTCGTCATACCGGCTTTGGTGCAAACCACGAGCGACTTCGATCATTTGCTCGCGCAGCTGGAGCTCCACTATCTCTCGGCTCCTGATCCGTCCGTCGCTTTCGCATTGCTGACCGATCACGTCGACTCACCGCAAATGCCCGACGACAGTGCGCTGCTCGCTCATGCGCGCGCCACGGTCGACGCGCTCAATACCAAATATGCGGCGGGTGCGATTGGCCCGTTTCACGTGCTCCACCGCGAAGCGAAATGGAACGAGGGCGAGAGCTGCTTCATGGGTTGCGAACGCAAACGCGGCAAGCTCGAAGAGCTCAATCGTTTGCTTCGCGGCGACCAATCAACGACCTTCAAGGAGCACCTCGGCGACGGTGCTGGACTCGACTCAGTGCGATTCGTCATCACGCTCGATTCCGATACTCAGCTTCCTCTCGGCGCAATACGAAGACTGATCGGCCTTGCTGCACATCCTCTCAATACGGCACGCTTCGATCCCGTCACCGAGCGCGTGACCGCCGGTTATACGGTCGCGCAGCCGCGCGTCGAGCCATCGCCGGTCGACGGTACGTCATCACTCTTCAGCCGCTTTTGGTGTGGGGACACATCGCTCGATATCTATTCAAGTGCCGCGTCCGACGTGTATCAAGATTTGTTCGGGTCGGGCGCCTACGTAGGAAAAGGAATCTATGAAGTAGACACGTTCGCGCGCAGCGTGGACGGGCGGGCGCCACCGAACGCCATTGCCAGTCACGATCTCTTCGAGGGCGTGCATGGAAGGGCGGCGCTCGTCACCGATATCGTCGTCTTCGAACAATACCCGCAAAGCTATCTCGCCTTCGTGCGACGCATGCATCGCTGGATTCGCGGAGACTGGCAGCTCTTGCCCTGGCTTTTTCCTCGCGTTCCTTGGGCTGGTGTGGACCGCGTTCGGAATCGCCTTGGTGTCGTCGACCGCTGGAAGATCATCGACAACCTGCGACGCAGCTTGCTCGCCCCGAACATCGTGATCCTCTTCTTTTTTGCGTGGTCCGTGCTTCCCGCTCACGTCATGGCATTGCTGGTCGTTCCACTGATGTTGCCCCTGGCGATCGTGGCGCCCGCCTTTTTTCATCGCGATCGAAAGCAAGCACTTGGTCGTTGGCTGCTCGGCCTCGTATTTCTTCCGGCGGAGGCGTGGGTCGCTTCCGACGCCATCATTCGCGCCGTCGTGCGCATGACCATCACACGCAAACACTTACTTCAGTGGGTAACCGCGGCCGACACGACGTTGGCATTTGCTAAAGGATCGAGGCGGCTGTTTTGGAGGGACATGGGCCCTGCCGCAGCGGCGACGACTGGCATCGGATTGTTCCTGGCTTGGCAGCATCCAGCCGCGATTCCATTTGGCGTTCCCATTCTCCTAATATGGCTGATCTCTCCCGAGCTGGCGCGATGGGTCAGCGCGCCCGAGGCCGCGAAGAAAGCATTGTCACTCTCCGCGCACACGGAGCTTCGCCATCTCGCACGGCGCACTTGGCTCTTCTTCGAGACATTCGTAGGTCCTGGCGACCAGTGGCTCGCGCCCGACAATTTTCAAGAGGAACCGGGTGATGTCGTCGCGCACCGAACGTCGCCCACCAACATCGGCCTCATGCTGATTGCGGATCTCTCTGCCTACGATCTTGGATACATAGGTCGCGCCGAGCTCTCGGCGCTCGTTCACAGCTCGATCGAAACACTCAGTCGGCTCGAGCGCTATCGCGGACACTGGCTCAATTGGTACGACACGCGCACCCTCGAGCCGCTCCTGCCGAAGTACGTGTCTACGGTCGACAGCGGAAACCTTGCCGCGGCGCTCTTGATCTTAGCTAACGGTTGCAGAGAAGCCGCAACCAAGCCGGCTCTACGCCCGATACGATTCAAGGGCTTGAGCGACACCCTCGACTTGCTCGAGCAAACCATCGGCCTGTTGGCGGTCTCGCGTGCCGATACGCTGCCGCCTATCGCTGCGATGCGACTCGCCATTGACGGCGCTCGCAACGACGTGTCGACGAGCAAAACGGCGACGATAGCGCTTTTTTCGGAGGTGGCTCTGCTCGAAGCGGCACTTTTGAAGGTGCTCGAGCGAACGACGACGACCCATGACACCGTCCACTTTCGAGAGGTACAGACCTGGCTCGATCGCTTTTGTCATCAGCTGCGGAGCATCCAAGGCGACGTCGCCGCACAATCGGACACGCTTCGTGACGAGTTGCTCGCATTGGCCGGTCGGGTCGATGCACTGAGGAACGACGTCGACTTCACGTTTCTCTTCGACGCCGCACGCAAGCTTTTTCGCATCGGCTACAACGAGACATCGGATCGCCTGGACGCGAATTACTATGACCTCTTGGCCTCCGAGGCACGGCTCGCGAGCTATCTCGCCGTAGTGCAGGCCCAAGTGCCGACCGAACATTGGTTGACCCTCGGTCGACCGGTGACACGCATCCGAGGGGAAGCGGCGCTGCTTTCTTGGGGCGGAACGATGTTCGAGTTCCTGATGCCGACGCTGTTCATGCGCAGTCAGGAACGAACACTGCTGCAACAAACTTCCGAGCTCGCGGTGGTCGCTCAGATTGAGCATGGCAAGAAGCTTGGCATACCCTGGGGAGTCTCGGAATCGGGTTACGCGCAGCTCGACGCGCAGAACAACTATCAATACCGATCCTTCGGCGTGCCAGGACTCGGCTTGCGTCGTGGGCTGGAGGAAGATCGCGTCATCGCTCCTTACGCGTGCGTCCTCGCGTTGCCGTTTCGTCCCAACGAGGCGATCCGTAACATTAAGGTCCTGCAGGGAATGGGCGGCGCAGGTCTCTACGGTCTCTACGAGGCGATCGACTACGACGAGACGCGTGTAATCCAAACATCGAACGCGATCGGCAAGCCGTCGCTGAATCATTCCGTGGTGCGCTCGCACATGGCGCATCACCAGGGAATGATCTTGGCGGCTCTCAACAACGCGCTGAATCACGACGTCTTGGTCGATCGCTTTCACGCCGACCCGCGCGTCAAGAACGGCGAGCCTTTGCTCAGCGAGCGCGTTCCGTCGGTTCGCATTTCCGAAAATCTCGCGGCGCCGACCAAAGAGACTATCGAGCCGACTCGCACGGAAGTCCCGAGTTATCCCGATTGGACACCGCGCAATGATCACATGCAACTGGCGTTGCTGAGCAACGGCAGGCTCATGACAGCGATTACCGATTCCGGCGCCGGGTTTACTGCGTGGAACGGACTCGCAATCGTACGCGGAAGCATCGACCCTACATGCGATGTAGGCGGGACATGGATTTATTTGCGTGACGAGGAGCGCAATCGCATGTGGTCCGCCGCGCCAGCTCCGACCCGCGCACGAAGAGCGGATGACGAGGTGGTCTTCAGCGCGCATCAAGTGGCATTTCATCATCGCGAAGATGGAATTTCGGTGCGCATGGAAATCTCGTGTGGCGCGCTCGACGACGTCGAGGTCCGCCATGTGACGCTCCACAACGAGACGACCGAGCCTCGTATGATCACGCTTACGACTTACGCGGAGCCGGTCCTCGAGCCGTCCGCCGCGTCCGATCGTCAACCGGCTTTTTCACGAATGTTCGTCGCCTGCGAAGCGTTGCCTGCGCAGAACGCTCTTCTTGCGACACGCCGCGCGCGAACGGCGAAGGATCCCACGGCGGTCTTGGTACAGAGCCTGGTTTGGGATGATCCGGCAATTTCGTGGGCCGGCGCGGAGACCGATCGTCGTGCCTTCGTCGGTCGACGGCGCGATGCACGAGCTCCACGCGCGATGGTCGGGGTAGAGACGAACGACGAGCACGCGACTCTCGATCCGGTTCTCGCGCTGTCGGTCAAGATCGAGCTGTCACCGGGTGCGCATGCGGAAGTTGCGCTCGTGACGGTCGTGGGCAAGACCCGCGAGGCCGCGCTCGACGTCGCGCGTCGTTTCGGGTCACTGCGTGCCGCACGATGGGTCGCGCACGATGCACGGATGGAAGCCGCGCGCCGTCTCGCGGTAGATGGAGTCTCTCCTTCGCTCCTTCCGAGTGCGATGGCTCTCGTCTCGAAGCTCCTCGCGCCGAGCCCCGGTCTCAAGGCCGCGCCGGCGCAGATCTCCGGCGCGCTGGCTGCGAAAAACGAACTATGGAGCCATCGCATCTCGGGTGATTTTCCGCTCGTCGTCGTGCGCGTTCGTGATCAATTGGGCAACGCGTTGGTTAAGGACATCATCGCTACCTATCGTTTCTTGCGAGCTTACGGACAACGAGTCGAGCTCGTATTTCTCGACGACGCACTTACGGGCTATCAAACCGAAGAGCCCGGCAGCATAAGAAATCTTCTGGTGACGGCCGGCGTGAA
>JBDTFL010000598.1:0-3811 GCA_039937955.1 Polyangiaceae bacterium
TCATGCGATATCGACTGCTCGGAAAAACCGGCGTGTACGTTTCGGAGCTCTGCTTCGGCGCGATGACGTTCGGCGGAAAAGGATTTTGGGAGGTCGTCGGCAAGCTCGGCCAGAAAGAGGTCGACACCTTGGTCGGCACCGCGCTCGACGCAGGCGTGAACTTTCTCGATACCGCCGACGTGTACTCGGAAGGCGAATCCGAAAAATTGTTGGGCGCCGCGCTCCACGACCTGAAACGCCCGCGCGAGGAAATCATTCTTGCCACCAAAGTTCGTGGGCGCAGCGGCAAAGGCCCGAACCAAGTCGGGCTCTCACGCGGCCACATCATGAGCTCGATCGATCAGAGCCTGTCGCGCCTGAAGCTCGACTACGTCGACCTCTACCAAATTCATGGGCTCGACATCGACACGCCGCTCGAAGAGACGATGCGCGCGCTCGACGACGTCGTGCGATCCGGAAAAGTGCGTTATGTCGGTTTCTGCAATTTGTCGGCGTGGCAAGCGATGAAAGCCAATGCCTACGCCGAACGCTGGAATTTGAGCCGTTTCGTGAGCGCGCAGGTCTACTACTCGATCGCGGGTCGTGACATCGAGCGCGAGATCGTTCCACTCGCGAAAGAAGAAGGCCTCGCGATTCTTCCGTGGAGCCCGCTGGCGGGGGGATTGTTGTCGGGCAAATTCGATCCCGACAAACCAGGTCCCGAAGGCTCACGCCGCACCGCTTTCGATTTTCCGCCGGTCGACAAAGATCGCCTTCGTAAAGTGTTGCCGGTGCTTCGCGAGGTCAGCACCGCAACGGGGTTGTCGGTCGCCCGCATCGCGCTCGCGTGGCAGCTTACGAAACCATTCGTCACCAGCGTCATCATCGGCGCAAAAACAAAAGATCAGCTCGTCGACAATCTTGCAGCTGCAGACGCGGAGCTCGCGCCGGAGCACATCGCAAAGCTCGATGCTGCAAGTGAGCTGCCCGCCGAATATCCGGGTTGGATGCTCGGTTGGCAAAATCGCGACCGGCGCCCGGCAACGCGTTAGCGCTTTGAAACGTGCCTAACGACAGCTCGCGTCCGCCGCTTCGAGCGTCGGGTCGCGATTGCACGAGTCGTAGTCTTTGTAGTTGCACACGTACGTGGCCATGCATCCGCACCCGCGGCAGACGAACGTGTGCACGCCGTGATCGTCGGCGATGGGCGTGATTTGAATCGCCTCCGCATCGCAGTCGAGCTCGGCAACGGCGCGCGCGCGAACCTCGCCGGTGTAATCTGTGTTGTCGTACGTGCAACCCGTCGCGAGCGTGACGAGCACGCAGAGCGACCCTAAAACGAGCTTCATGTCCGCTACCAAGAGCAACGGCCGTACCGCGCGCACTCGAGCGATCGCGTCACCTTGGTTTGTGGAATAGGTCGCGCGTTAGTCATGGAGAAAGAACGTCTGCTCGCCCCGCTGCGCCGTCACGGCTGGGACGCAACGTCATTTCAGACGGTAAAAAGCGGCCTTTCGTATTGGCGCGACGACGAAGATGCATTCGTCGCGTTCGCGAAAATCGGTCGCGTTCTGGTTGCTCTAGGTGCACCGATCGCCCCACGTGACGAGCGAGTCGATGTTGCAAAACGATTCGTCGCGCACGCGGAAACGAACGGAAATGCCGTTTGCTTCTTCGGTGTCGAAAGAGATTTCGTCGATGCGATGGCATTGCCGCATGCGCTCATCGGGCTCCAGCCGAACTGGGATCCGCGAGAGTGGTCTGCGACGCTTTCGGGGGCGCCGCGTTTGCGCGAGCAGCTGCGTCGCGCGCGTGCGAAAAAAATCGTGGTGCGTCACATCGACGTCTCCGAAGCGGCAGCTCTTCATGAAGGCATCCGGCGTTTGGTCGCGACGTGGCTCGGTCTGCGCGGCATGGCGCCAATGACCTTTGCCGTGCGCATCGAGCCATTCACTGCGCTGGAAGAAAAGCGCTTGTTCGTCGCTGAGCGCGACGG
The DNA here is from genome assembly GCA_039937955.1 of Polyangiaceae bacterium. Classification (GTDB taxonomy): domain Bacteria; phylum Myxococcota_A; class Polyangia; order Polyangiales; family Polyangiaceae; genus JAICXU01. Next base: position 1,976 of record JBDTFL010000598.1, read on the forward strand.
CGTCTTGCTCGGGATGGTCGCGCTGGCGCCGCTTTATGCGCGCGGATGGCTCATCGAAGATCTATTCCGCGATCCGAGTGCACCGAATGGAACGACCGAGACATTGATCGATGCAGCGATGAAATCTGCAGCAGCAAGTGGAAGCACGTTCGTCACGCTCGGTCTTGCACCGCTGGCAGGTGACGTGTCGAAGTCGTTGCGCACGTTTCGCGATCACGCGTCGATCCTCTTCGATTTTCGGGGTTTGGAGGCATTCAAGCGGCGCTTGCGGCCGGCGCATTGGGATCCGATTTTCATCGCACACACCGAAAACACTTCCGGCGTGCGCGCCATCACGGCAGTTCTCCGAGCGTTCGCACGCGGCAGCTTCATTCGTTTTGGAATCGAAACGCTGCTGCGCGGTCCGCCGATTGCGATTTGGGTGCTCGCGATTTTGTTGGTGCCGTGGACGCTGGGCCTCGCTTCGTTCGATGCGGAGAAATGGTTCCCGAGCCTCGGCATTCAAGCGGCGTGGGTGATCTTCGATATCGGGCTCGTCATCGGCATGCTCTCGCTCGCATCGCGTTGGCGTGCGTCACTTGCACTCACGTTGGCGATCGTCGTCAGTGCCGACACGACCATCACGTTCATCGAAGCACTCACGTTCAACGCGCGGCGCATCACCACGCTCGGCGATGCAGCGGTCGTGGCCATCGCGTGCTTGGCGCCCACTGCCGCAAGTATCGTCGTTTGGGGATCGTGGCTTCGTCGCCACCCATCTTCACCGAGCAATGACCGAGCCCTGATCGAATAGCTCAATCGCTGCTCGACGGCAGATTCTTGATCGCCTCACCGACCAACATCTTCGCGCGTCGCGCAGAAAATTCGCAGCACGCAGAGACCACGACCGTTGCTGCAGCATCGCTGCGTTCCACGGTCACATCGTCGATGGCCGGCGGATGCCGCACGCATGTCACGAGACCAAGTCGGCGCGCGAGCTGCGTTTCGAGCGTCGCGCGCTGTGCTTCATCGAGCGGTCGCCCGACATCGAATCGAACCGAAGATGACATCGAGAAGGTATTGCCCTCGACCTGCGACCTCGTTCAAAAAGGATTCGTGCGGGGCCGTTTTGAACGGCGGCGTTACTTGCGGGGAACTAAGCTTTACGAGGTTCGATGCATGAGACGCCCTTCTCCTTACTTGCGCTCGCGGGGTGCTGCGCGCTCCTCGCGACGAGCGCGCAAGCGACGGCGGATGACGAGTGTCGAGGCGTTCGCGTGAACACGGCGGCAAATCTCAGTGAGCCATGGGCAACTGCAGCGCGTGATCTTTCGGCGCAAATTCCCGCGAATTCCGACGATCGCTGTGCGGCGATGACGTTGCTCGTCGAGCCCGCGAAGGACGACACCGCAAAGCTCTCCGTGACGGCGCAAGATGGTCGTCACGCCGATCGCATCGTGCTCAAGCCTTCCGCGCTCGGATCTACAGCGCTTGGTTTGCTCGCATCGTTACCTCCCGACGAGCCAGCGCCGCGATCGATCGCAGCGCCGACAGACGACGCGGGTGCGCCACAATCTCCGGCAGCTCCGGCACCATCCTCATCGAATGCAATTGCGCCCACGTCACCGACGCGAGGTGTCGCAACCGCGCCACCGCTTGCCCCGGAAGTTTGGCTCGGTGGCGGGCTGGGCGGGCGAGTTGCGGAGCCAAGCGCCGTCGGAATGCTCGACCTCGAAGCGCGCGGCGACCTCGAGGTAAAACGTTGGCTGCTCGTGATCTCGTTTCGCTATGGCTCGAGCATTGGTGAGCAGCTCACACCGAACGACGCGTCGTATGAAGAAACGGTGATCGGCCTCG
>JBDTFL010000599.1:0-5040 GCA_039937955.1 Polyangiaceae bacterium
AAGCGTCGCGCATGCCTTCGATCGCGGTAACCGAAATCGACTCGCAGAAAACATGCGGCGAGATCACGGTGATGCCCCGGACCGACGCGTGGCGCGTTTTGCTCCCCGCATGCAAGATTGAGATCGACGCGCCGTCGCTGTGACCCAGCAAAATACATCTACCAATCTTAGCTAAGGTAAGTACCCGCGGCAGGATCACATCAGCTTCGTGATGCATGTACGAAACCGGACGCGGCAACGTCACCGAATCCGAATTTCCGTAACCTGCGCGGCTGTACACGAAAACGCCGAACCCTGTTTCACGTGCGAGCTTGGCGGGCCAATCACGCCATGCGGAAACGGATCCCAAACCTTCATGCAGCATGACGATGGTCGGTGCGTCTTCCGCGCGCGGACCGTGATGCTCCGCCTCGAGATTTTTGCCGTCGACTCTCAACGTAAGCTTTTGCGGATCGTCAGCCACGAAGACGAAACCTCTGTATTTTCCCGGTCGCCGTCTTCGGCAGCTCGGTCACGAATTCGATCCAACGCGGATACTTGTAAGGCGCGAGCTTCTCTTTGACGAAGGATTTGAGCTCCGCCTCGAGCGAATGATGTCTCGTCGTGCCCGGTTTGAGCACCACAAAAGCCTTAGGTTTCACGAGCCCTTGTTCGTCTGCGTGCCCGACGACGGCGGCTTCCAAAACCGAAGCATGTGATGACAATGCGGACTCGACCTCGAACGGCGAAACCCAAATGCCACCGACCTTGAGCATGTCGTCGGCGCGACCCGAATACGTGTAGTAACCATCGTTATCGCGAATGTAGCGATCACCGGTTTTGGTCCATGGCCCATGAAAGGTGGCGATACTGCGGTCGCGTTGATTCCAGTAAGCCACGCACGATGTCGCGCCTTTCACCCAGAGCGATCCTTCTTCGCCGTCCGTGGTGGGCTCGCCGCTGTCGTCGACGATCTTGACGTCGTAACCGGGTACGGGCTTGCCGGAGGTTCCGTAGCGAGCTTCGCCGTGCCTATTCGACAGAAAGATGTGGAGCATCTCCGTGGATCCGATGCCGTCCAAAATATCGGTCCCGAATTTCGCGGTCCATGCTTCGCCGACGTGCTTCGGCAATGCTTCGCCGGCAGAAGTGCTCACGCGCAAATTTGGCGAGGACACGAAATCAGGACTCGCAAGCAATGACGCGAAAAGCGTCGGGACCCCGTAAAAAATAGTGGGTTTGTGCATTGTCATCACTTGGCTGATGACGGGTGGCGTGCAGCGTTCAGCAACGAGAATTGTCGTTGCGCCAACCGAAAGTGGAAACGTGAGCGAGTTGCCGAGTCCGTACGCAAAAAATAATTTTGCGGCGGCGTACATGACGTCATTCTCGCGAATGCCGAGCACGCCACGCGCATAGAGAGCGGCAGTGCGCATCAAATGCGAATGCAAATGGATCGCGCCTTTCGGTGCGCCGGTCGAACCGGAAGAGTAGAGCCAAAACGCGACGTCGTCGGGCGTCGTCGCTGCGGCGGCGAGATCCGGAGAGGCATCACGAAGCAGATCGTCGAGCACGAGATGCTCGCCTTTTTCTCCACCGAGCGGCGACGTCGCGACGGCGATCTGTAAATCGCAATTCGATTTTGCGACGCCGGCTTCGAGCTTCGACAAAAGAAAATCGCTGACGATAGCCACGCGCGCGCGACTGTCTTTCGTGATGTACGCGTAGTCGTCGGGCGTGAGCAGCGTGTTGATGGGCACTGGCACCGCTCCGATTTTCATCGTGCCCAAAAACGCCGCGACGAAATCCGATGTGTCGAGCATCAACAAGAGAACGCGTTGCTCGGGAAGCACACCGAGCGATCGCAGGGCATTTCCCGCACGATTCACGCGCGCGAGCAGCTCCGCGTAGGTGGTGCGTCGTTGCTCTTCGATGTACGCGACACGCTCGCCTCGACCCTCCGCGACGTTGCGATCGATCAGATCGACGGCCGCGTTGTACTCGCGCGGAAATGAAACGCACGGCGGCGACGCAGAGAGATCGATCTCCGAAAAATTCATCGGCTCATCGTACCTGCGTCGCCCACGCGCGTGATTGACTTCTGCGCCGCTAGTTCTTCCGTTGCATCGGTGCGGCTTCGAACAGCGCGATCACTGCGCCAGTCGGATCCTGAATCACCGCGAACGTACCGATGCCGGGCACTGGAATTTCTTCCATCATGATCTTCGCGCCGAGTCGCTTCGCGCGGTCGCGTGCTTCATCGAGTTTCGGCACCGCGACGTACGAGAGCCAATGCGTCGGGATCTTTTGATCCTCCATGAACGACGCGACCTGCTTTCCGTCGCCTTCGAAATACGGCATTCCGGGCGCGAATTCCTTCATCTTCCAGCCGTAGACGTTCGTATAAAATTCGATCGCCGTTTTGGAGTTGCTCGTGGAAAGCGACTCCCAGCAAAATTCACCGGCCTGCGGAGGCATGGACGGCGGAGGGTCGCCGTGCACGCTCTTGAACGGCATCGTCACGCCGCCTTGCGGATCTTCAACGATCGCGAAACGACCGACGTTCGGAATATCCATCGGCTCTTTGAACACTTTGCCGCCAGCCGCGGTCGCGCGTTTTGCTGCGTCGTCGACGCTATCGACCGACACGTACTCGCCCCAAAACGTCGGCATCTTCAGCTTCGGATCGGACGGCCAAATTCCGCCGATCTGTTTGTCGCCGTTGTTGATCAAATAGTATTTCGTGCCGCCGCCCATGTCGGTCTCTTTGATCTTCCAACCGAACAGCTCGCTGTAAAATCCGACGGCTTTTTCAGGCTCGCTGGTCGTGAGCTCTCGCCAAACAAAAACCCCGAACGAATATGACGTGGTCATGTGCGTTTCTCCTTCTGTGGTGGAAGCGCATATGACAGCCGGCATATTTTTTCGTCAACGCACGCGCCACGCTTTTCGCTGCTTCGGCATGCGAGAAGCGGAGTCTATTATAGTGGAATTCAGGAGGCGAAACGTTGCTGCTGCATATCGCGCGCTTCGATGGCGTCGAACAAACCTTGAAGCTTGCTCGCTCCCATTTTTCGGACGATGAGCGATGCTTTTCCGAATCGTCTGACGATTTTTTTCGCCAACAAAACGCCGCCGTGGCTGTTCACCTCCGTGACGATTACCACGAGAGTTGCCCGCTCGATCTTATGCGTGAGCGCCTCCGCGCCTCGTCCGCCGACGTCGCCCGTGTGGAGCTCGAGCTCGTGTCCGTTGGACGCTGCAAGCGCTACGAGCTGAGCTTCATTTCGATCCAATCCGCCAACCAAGAGCACTCGCACTCGCGACCTCCAACATAAAGGAACAGTGTCCAATATAATGGATATCGGGGTCTCCACAAGTGGCGTCGGCGTTTTTTTTGTATCGTCTTTTTTAGGACTGCTGCTGGCCTCGGTCAAGCAGCCGCGAGACGAAGCTTTTCTTCTTGGCCGCCCGAAAAGAACCTCCGAAGCGCACCACGCATTTCGTGAACGCGTCCGGTGCTCACGAACTCGCGCTCCAATCGGCGGACGAATCGCGCGGCGGTGTCGTTGGCGAGCCGATACCGAATTCCGATTTCGGTCGTCGCCGCGTGCGAGAAAAGCACGTCGTCATAAAGCTGCGCGCGCAGACGATGGCTTCGTGCAACGTCGAGCGTCCCGTGCGGTCGTGCGATCGCGGTGGCGAGGACCACGTATTTGTCGACCTCGGCTTGCATCTCCAGCTCGAGCTGCGTCGTCTCGCGTTCGGCGCGCGAGCGTTCCGCGATCATCACGAAATGACTCACGCCTTCGATGATCTGGCAGAGCGAATCGATCTCCAAACCGGCTTTTCTTTCCGATGATTCATCACGAAGCGGTGGAAGTCGCACGGCGATTTCCAAATCCCCTTCTTCGCTCTGTCGGAAAAAAAGCGCCTCACGCTCGCCTTCGTCCGCCAGCATCACGAAGGGCTCGACCGGCGGACCTTCTTCGATTTGATAGAGCCGCTCGAGCGCAGTCTGCACGGTCCGCGCGATCGCGCGCTCGCGAACGAGCATCGCGCCGTTGCCGGCCAGGTTTTTCTGCCGCACAGAGTCGCTCACGACGGCTCGCTCACTGAAGCGTTCCGCGAGTCCCGCGCACCGGCACGAGGCCGCGTTCGTTGAGCGCCGTCGCCAGGCTTTCGCTCCCGGTCTTCAGCCAGCGTTCGTAAATGTGGAGCAGGCTCTGAGAGGTCGCGGCACCTTTCGCGATCGTGAGGTTGGCGACCTCACCGACGACATCCACGAACACCCCGAATTTTTCTGCGAGCTCACCGAACACGTCCGGAAACGGCTCCGAGTTGGCAGAGGTTTGCCCGCTCGCATGTCCCACGAGCATCGAGCTCGCCGCGCCGTAAGCCGCCGCGCCGATTCCGATCAGATATTTTTGGTCGACGCCCCGTGCCTCGAAATGATCGCCGAAGAATCCGGTCGAATAGAGGACGCCGTCTCCCAAAAGCCGCAAGCGCTCGAAGCGTTCGGCCGGTTGCGTCGTGTGCAGCGCCTCGTCGAGCAGAAACGTGAGCGGCCGATCCATCGCGCGCGCCGCATTTTTCTCGGGCATCGCAAAATCCGCCAGCAGCGCTACCAGGTACGTCGTCGCCTCGCCCGTGGCTTCGACCCGACGCGACCGAATGGCTCCGGTCACAATCTCCTGAAAAAAACCGTCAATGGATTCGGTGGCGACAATCGTGGAGGGGGGCATTTTTGAGCCTCATCCGGACATACGGACCGGTCTCTTAGAGATCTAAGAGGCAACGCCCGGTTTCGCAATTTTTTCGCGGGTTTATCCGTGACGCACCGCAAAAAAATCGGCACTCGGCGAGGTGGGCTGCTTGCGTAGGTCGGAATACCTGGGCGTACTGCGTGTTAAAGGCGAATACCGACGTAGATTCAGTCGGTTAGCCCAGCCCATCGCATCCATCTCATTTCACCTGCGCCTCTTGACGGCGGCTGTTCGCCGATTATGTTGCGCGTCGACCGTTAGCACTCGCTCACCTTGAGTGCTGACAATCGTTCCC
>JBDTFL010000600.1:0-2901 GCA_039937955.1 Polyangiaceae bacterium
GCGCGCTCAAGACCGAACGCCAGTTCGCGTTGGCCGTCGCAGTCGTCCCCTTCGTCGGGCTCGTCGCCGCAATCATCTGGCACGCGATCAGCTTGGTCGACATCGCGATCTTCTTGGTGCTCTACGCGTGGACCGGTTTCGGAATCACCGCCGGCTTCCATCGTCTCTTCACGCATCGCAGCTTCGAGTGCACGCCGCGTGTTCGCGCTGCCTTCGCGATCGCGGGGTCGATGGCCATCCAAGGTCCGGTCACGCGCTGGGTCGCTGATCATCGTCGTCATCATTCTTTCAGCGATAAACAAGGCGATCCGCATTCGCCGCACGTGATGCGGGCGCACGGATTCGTGGGCGCGCTCAAAGAGCTGTGGTTCGCGCACATCGGCTGGTTCTTCGCGAAAGAAAAAACGCGCATCAAGAAGTTCGCTCCCGATTTGATGGTCGACCGTCAGGTCATCAACATCGACAAGCGCTACTTCCGTTGGCTCGTTCTCTCACTCGCAATCCCGTTCGTCGTCGGTGGTCTGCTCACACTCTCGTGGAAGGGCGCGCTCACCGGACTTCTTTGGGGCGGCTTCGCGCGAATTTTTTTCGTGCATCACGTCACGTGGAGCATCAACTCGATCTGTCATTTCTTCGGCAAAAAACCCTACGAAACGCACGACGAGAGCACCAACAACGTGTGGCTCGCGATCCCTTCGCTCGGTGAATCGTGGCACAACAATCACCACGCGTTTCCGACCGCCGCAGTTCACGGCATGGGTAAATACCAAGTCGACTTGAGCGGCACCCTCATTTGGTCACTCGAAAAGATGGGCCTCGCGTGGAACGTGAAGCGCCCCACCGACGAGCAGATCGAAAAGCGCCTTCTCGCGAACAAGAGCGACGCAGCCGTCTAAGGCTCGCGGTTTCGTTTTAGCGCGAGCTTCTCTACCAAGCGCTTTCCCATTTCAGGTCGACTGAATGGGCACGCCGGTAAGCAAGCCGCGCAGCTCAAATTCTCGTTGAAGTACGGCAAACATTTGTCGAAGTCGACGTACCAACGCTGCTCGCCGCGCACGAGTTGCTTGTCGGGCGCGATCGCGTCGGGCGGACATGCGTCGGTGCACAATCGACAACTCGCGCAAAAATCATCCGCGCCGAAAACATCGCGTTTATCCGGCAAAAGTGGGGCATTCGTGAGAACCGATGCGAGCCGAAAATTAGCGCCGAGCTCACGATGAATGAGCGAGCCGTGTTTTCCGAGCTCACCCAAACCGGCTTCGATCGCGGCAGGAATGAGAATGAACGAGCCGGCCATGGGGCCGCCGAATGGCACCGCATCCCAACCTTGGCGACGCAGCCAATTCGCGACTGACTTTGCCGCGCGTGTACCGCGCGCATATTGCAGCGTGACCTCGGTCAGTGATTTCTCCGACGGCGCCGTCGCCATCGCGTCGAAATCGTGTTGCACGCCGAGCACGATAAGCCACGCGAAATTCGGAACATCGAAGCCTTCGAACACCCACTCCGCCTTCATGCGGGCGACGCCCACCGCATTCGCCTGCGTGAGCGCGAACGATTTCATCTCGGCCGAAAAATCTTCGGCAGATTTCGAAATTCGATTTGGGCTTATTTCCTCGAGTGGCTCGTCGATCGCGCGTTGGCGTTCACGTCGTGCTTCGGCGACGCTCTCGCCGGCCGTTGCGGTGCGCGCATAAAACCATTTCTGCAGCGGACCGTGCGGCGTCGCGTCTGGCGCGTGCCAGTAAATGGGTGATGGGCGACGCGTGTTCGCTTCGCCGAGACCATTGATCGTGTTTCCCGACACACTAGGCCAGAGCCGCATCTGTTCGGGCTCGGGAACGAAAAGCGGAGCTACGCGCACGCCGCCGGAGTGTCCGTGTCTCTTCTTCAGATTACGACCCACCCCAAAGCTTGATGCCTCCCAGCAGTCCCGCAATGTTTTCCGTCTTCACGACGTTGTCGGGCAGCTTGATGGTGAGGTGCTTGGCGTTGCCGCCGCCCAAATAAATTTTGCGCGGATTCCAGATCGGCTCAATCTGGGCAATCACTTTTTCGACGTGCTTGTTCCACTTTTTCTTGCCGATTTTGTCGAGCGCACGAACGCCGACGTAATCTTCGTACGTTTTTTTTCCTTTGAACGGATGATGCGCGAGCTCCAAATTGGGGACGTATTTGCCGTCCATATACAGCGCGCAGCCCATGCCGGTGCCGAGCGTGATGACCATCTCCACGCCTTTGCCTTCGATGACGCCGAAGCCTTGAACACCCGCGTCGTTGAGCACGCGCGCTGGCCGTTTCAGCTCTTTTTCCAGGGCTTTCGCGAGATCGAAGTCCTCCCACTCTTTTCCTAAATTCGGCGCGGTGAGCGTGATGCCGTCGACGACGACGCCGGGAAAACCGCACGAGATGCGATCGAACGCGCCGAGCGGGCCGACGATTTTGAAAATCTCCGGCATGACCGCTTTGGGTGTGGATGGATGCGGTGTTTCCACGCGCGCGCGATCGGTGAGCGGGTTCCCCATCGCGTCCAAGATGATTGCTTTGAGCCCAGTTCCACCGATGTCGATCGCCAACGTGCGCGGTGGTTTTTTATCGAACATCCAAAAACGTTACGCGGTGCCGCCGCCGACGGGAAGCACCTCGCGCGTCAGATTTCGAATCGCGGTTTTGTCGGTCTTTTCGTTCACGACCAGGTCGTCCTCGATGCGCACACCGCCGAGCGGTGAGAGTGCGTCGACCAACGTGAAATCCACGGATTTGGAATGCTCGCTCGCGCGCAATTCTTCGATCAAACCTTCGATGAAATAAATGCCCGGCTCGATCGTGAAGCAGTGCGCCGGCAAAATCGTAGACGTGTTTCGTAGGTACGGATTTTCCGGCTTCGGTTTGATGAGCGCG
>JBDTFL010000601.1:0-6451 GCA_039937955.1 Polyangiaceae bacterium
GCGCAGTAGAAGCACGCGTCGTAGCCGGTGAGCTGATCTTCGACGCCGTCGAGCTTTTGAAAATCCGCAACGATGCACTCCTCGAGCTTCGAATGCGTCACGCCGTACGGCTTACGACCGACGATCAGCACGTGCGACACCGCCGCATTTTCCAGGCATTCGAGAAGCACGCCTTCACCGACCATGCCGGTAGCGCCGGTGATGATCACGCGGAATTTCTCGAGTCGTTTCGTCATGCGCGCATCCTACTCGAAGCGCCGGGCGATCCTCGCTGCCTGTTCTCCGAGCTCAGTGCAAATAATGAAACACGAGCTCCTTCGGCTCGGTCTTTTCGCCGAGGAGACAATCGTTGGATCGTTTTTTCGCGACCTCGGCCACTGCCATCGCGTCGGCCTCGGTTTGATAGCGACCCAAAACTTTGCCGCCCGACACGACCAGCCAACCGGTGGCGTCGTTCACGAGCTTCATGTCTTTGCCGTCGTAGGTCGAGCACGTACCGCCCCACGCGTTCTCTTTCTTGGCGCTCACCTCCCCGTTCATCACGTAGAGCGCGGCGGCCTCCATCTGACCGCCGACCAAGCACATGTTGCTGAAGTGCTGGAAGATGCCGAGCAGGACGTTCGCGTCGCCTTCATTTTTCGAAAACCAGAGCGATTGCGCGAATGCGCCGGTGCTCATGACCGGGAACTGGCCGTTCTTCTTCTGCACGCTGAGTGTTGCGGGATTGTAGGACGCGCAGCCGGGCGCCGTGGAGGTGTCGGGCGGTGAATCGGCGGCCGGTTTCATTGCGCTGCTGCCACACGCGATGTGCATGGCGCCCGCGGCCTCGGTCTGGATGAAGGTGCTGCCTTCGCTGAAGGTGACGGTGACCTCGAAGTTGTGGACGGCGCCGAGATTGGGCAGGTGATACGTGGCAGTCCAATCCACCGTCGTGTGCTTCGAGAAATCGAGCGTGATTGGCGCACTACTTTGCGCCTCCATGTACGCGACGGCTTGAAACTGGGAGTGCTTGCCGTCCGGATTCAAGTACGTCGTGCGCATGTGCGCGATCCCCACCGGCGCCGGATTCGTGCACGCCGTGTTGAACGGCGGCGTATCCATCTTCGCGCTGGTCATGAACCCCGGCCCACCAGCACCACCACCGAAAGCCTCCGCCGACGGCTCGGACATTGGACCGACGAACGCTGCACCGACGACACCGCAAAAGAGAATTGAACGAAGCATGCTCATCCCATCACCTTCACACGTTGTTCACCGAGGAAACGTAGGTAGTTTGTTTTGTCAGTGAGCGAGCCGGGAGCGATCGAAGCGTTACTTTTTTCACGCGAGTGGCGCGAACGCGACTCGGGGATCGAGGTCGTGCTGTGGGGCCGCAGCTCGGAGTGTCCGGTGCGCGCGCGATTTTCGGGGCTCGAGTCGGTCATGTTCGTGCCGCATGGTGAGCATGCGCAAGCCGACCGACGTTCGTCGCGCCCGTTGACCACCCCTCATGGAACCCCGGTAGATGCACTGTATTTCCGATCGCAGCGAAGACTGATCGACGAGCGCGATCGCATTCGAAGAATGGGCGGCGCGGTCTTCGAGTCGGACGTGAAGCCGGCCGAGCGTTTCTTGATGGAGCGTTTCATAACGGGCGCGTTGCGACTGACCGGCGCGTCGATGACGCGGGATGGCATTCGGCATTTCGACAATCCGAAGATTCAAGCTGCCGACATGCGTGTGACACTGTCGATGCTCTCGCTCGATCTCGAGACCGACGGCTTCGATGGTCCGATCTTGTCGGCGGCGCTCGCCGCGAAAAATTCCGATCGCGTCATCGTCGTCGGCTCGGGCAGCGATCACGATGCGCTCCATTTCGTGCCCGACGAGAAGACCTTGCTCGCCGCGCTCTTCGCAGACATTCGCAGCATCGATCCGGACGTCATCATCGGCTGGAACATCGTCGAGTTCGATCTCACGGTGCTCGAACGAAGAGCGCGAGTGCATCGCATCGATTTTTCGATCGGCCGCGGCGGAGAGCGCGCACGCGTCCTCGAGTCGTCATCCGCGCGTCAACCATCCATCGCGCGTGTGCCGGGTCGTGTGGTGCTCGACGGCATCGCATCGCTGAAGTCGGCGACGCATCGCTTCGATCGCTACACGCTCGAGCACGTTTCACGCGAGGTGCTGGGGCGCGGAAAAAAAATCGCGCACGACACCGATGCGCTCACCGAGATTCGTCGCATGTACGCCGAGGACAAGGACGCGCTCGCTGCGTACAACTTGGAAGACTGTCGGCTGGTACTCGACATCTTCGAAAGGCTTGATTTGGTGGGTTTCGTGATGGAGCGCGCGAAGCTCACGGGACTGCCGATGGATCGCCAAGGCGGATCGGTGGCGGCGTTCGATCATCTCTATCTTCCGCGTCTGCATCGGAGAGGCGTCGTCGCGCCCGACGTGCATCAAGAGGTGGAGGTGGTCGGCAGCCCGGGCGGTCACGTGCTCGATTCGGTGCCGGGCATTTATCGCGACGTGCTCACGTTCGATTTTCGGAGCCTGTATCCGAGCATCATCCGCACCTTTCGGATCGATCCTCTCGGCCTCTATCAACCCGGAGAAAACGGAATTCCCGGCGAGGAGGGTGCGACGTTCGCGCGTGACACCGAGCGCGCGATTCTTCCGGCGCTCATCCAAACCCTGCACGACGAACGCTCACGTGCGATGGCAAGCGGTAACGAAGCACTGTCGCGGGCCATCAAGATTTTGATGAACTCGTTTTATGGAGTGCTCGGTACGCCGGGCTGTCGCTTCTTCGATTCACGTTTGCCCACCTCGATCACGCGTCGCGGTCACGCCATCATCGAGCGCGCGCGCGTGTTCTTCGAAGGCAAAGGTTTGCGCGTGATCTACGGCGACACCGATTCACTCTTCGTGCACATGGCCGACGCACCAACCGAAGACCAAGCGCGCGAACGCGGCAAGGCATTGGCCGCCGAGCTCACACGCCTGCTCGCTGAAGAGATCCGAAATACGCTTGATTTACCGAGTCATCTGGAGCTGAAGTTCGAATCGCATTACTTGCGCTTCCTCATGCCGACGACGCGTGGCACCTCACGCGGATCGAAGAAGCGCTACGCCGGTTGGACGCGCAAAGGGAATGGCGAGGCGTCGCTCATCGTACGTGGCCTCGAGGCGGTGCGCACTGATTGGACGCCGCTCGCGCGTCGCGTGCAACGTGAGCTCTTGCAACGAGTGCTCACCGACGAGCTCTACGAGACGTGGCTGCAAGAAGTGACGCGTGATCTCATGCGCGGCGCGCTCGACGCCGAGCTTGCTTACACGAAAATCTTGCGACAAGGTTTGGACGACTACGCGAGTGAAGGTGCGCCGCCGCATGTTCGCGCCGCGCGCTTGCGTCTCGGCGAGGACCAGCGCGAAAAAGAAATCACGTACGTGATGACGTTGCAGGGACCGAAGCCGGCGAGTGATCAGGATGCGCCGATCGACCATGGTCACTATCTGGAGAAGCAGCTCGCACCCGCTTGCGACGTCGTCCTCACGCTACTCGGCACCAGCTTCGAAAAGATTGCCGGAGCGCAAAAGAGCTTATTCTGAAGCTCGCTTCACATTCATGTGAAGCCCGCCTGCCCGAGAAGCACGACGCCGATCAGGATGAGACCGACGCACACCCAACGGAAGAATGCGTCGCCGCGAATGCGACGATGAAGCATTCGCCCCAAGAGCGTCGCGACGATGATGCCCGGCAACGCGATCACGAAGTAGCGCGTGACGGTGGGGACCCATAGACCAGCCAGCCAGTAGCCGAGCATTCCGACGACGCTGGCGGGTAAAAAATATCCTTGGAGGGTCGCGCGAAATTGGGCGGCCGACCAACGCCTCAGCGATCCGTAGATCACGAGCGGCGGACCGTTCATGCCGTAAGCACCGCCGAGAACGCCTGCCGCGAAGCCACACCCCGCCAGCCAGAGCGGACGATCGCGATCGAGATGAAAGCGAACGCGGCGCGTGAGCATCGTGATCGCGAACGTGATGAGGACGACCGCGAGGAGCGCCTTCACGATGCGCGCGTCGACGGCGATGAGCAGCCACAAGCCGACCGGAATGCCGACGAGCGTCGAAGCGAAGAGGCTGCCTGCGCTGCGCACGTGCACCTCGCGCCAATCTTGGAGCAGCACGATGGCCGCGATGGTGATGGACACGAGCACCGCGAGTGGCGCGGCGACGTCGACGGGAATGCGAAGCGCGAGAAGTGGTACGGCGACGAGCGCTTCGCCGAAACCGATCGACGACCTTATCAACGTGGCGAGAAAAACCACGACGACGACGTGCGCGACGACTGCATGATCCATGGGAAAAACGTGGGTCAGCGCACGCGCCGTGCGAGCGAGAGCTCACTGCGCGATGAGATGCCGAGCTTCTTGTACGCGCTCGCCAAAAGATTTGCGACGGTGCGCGGCGAGCTACCGCGCGTCTTCGCGATGCGAGCGTTCGAGACGCCACGCGATGCCAGCTGCGCGACCTCGTCCTCGGCGGCGGTGAGAGGATTGTCGTGTGGTGCCTCCGCGTCGAGAGCAGCGGCTTGCCATTCATCTGCGTCGGCGGTGACCGGTAAAAACTTCGCGCTTCGCAACGACGTGTAGCGGTCGACGATCTGCACACGCGACCGCACGCCGAGCTTGCGCATGATCGACGCGAGACGTGTCGCGACCGTGCCTATCGGCAAGCCGAGCTCGTACGCCACCAATTTGTTCGAGTGACCCATCGCCACCAAATGCAAAATGGGACGTTCGTCGCGACTGAGCGCACGCGGGTCCGGTGCGTCGGCCTGATTTTGCAGCGCGAACAAAAAACGCTTTCCGTCCGATTCGAAGTGATCGACGAGCGACCACCGGCCTTCGACGAGCGCAGTCCACGCGTCGATCGACGTCTCACCCTCACGCCGTCCGGCCCTGCTTCGTGCGTGCTCGATTCGCTTCACGGCGGCTCGCAAAGATTCACGTGCGCTTGCCGCGCCGTCCGATGCCGAAACCAACTTGCCGCCCGACGTGAGGATCGCCTCCGGTGCCTCGAGCCGCGAAGCGCGACGCCGGAGACGCAAGCCCGCCGCGATGTGCGCCGCAAGCTGAGACCAATGCGCCGGTGAGAATCGAGTCGTTTTTTTTCGTGCATTTCGGATCGGCGCCGCAAAAAAAACTCCGCTGCCATCCGGATTCGCGGCACGCAGCGCGAGCAGATCGTCGAAGCCTACCGACTTCGCGTAATGACCAAATACGGGATGCGATGCGAGGTCGGTCTGCGCGATCGCGCTGAAGCGCATCATCGGCCCGCCGTGTCGGAGCGAGCGGTCGCGTTCTTCTGCAGAACCTTGCTCGAAGGCCGCCCGCAGAATTGCAATCAGCTCTTCGTCCATTCCCGCGTTGGCGAATGCCGAGAGGACCTTTCCGTTCTGGGGCGGTTCGCGATCGAAAATCGCAGCGCACCCTCCTCGTCCGTCGGCGAAAGCTGGTCCACACGCCGCGAGCACGTCGGCGAGCCACGCCTCGTCATTCCCATCGAGTCGATATGCGGCTTCGACGACGCGAATGGGGTCGTGCTGCGTTTTAGCCACGAGAGCATCTTACAAGACTCTTGCGGCTGAACGGGACCATGCTCGTTGGAACGCGACCGGCGCACTCCGAGCGAAGGCGCGCGACCGCTGCGTTTCGTCACGCTGATACGAATCGCGACGGATCGCCGAGCGGAGCTGCAATCGCGATCGGCTCATTTTTCCGATGTTTCGAGCGCATCGCGCCCACGAGCACGACGACCAGCGAGGGCACCGATGTTGCTCAAGGTGCGAGCTGGAGGATCACCATGCATCTGCTCATCTTTTTGGTTTTCGGTCTCATCGTGGGTGCGCTGGCCCGTCTGATCGTCCCCGGCAAAGAGCCCGGTGGCTGGATCATCTCGATGGCGCTCGGTGTCCTCGGGTCGTTTCTCGGAACGTTCCTCGGTCGCGGTCTCGGTTGGTACCAAGACGGCGAGCCTGCGGGATTTCTGATGTCACTCGTCGGCGCGATCATCCTCGTCGCCGGGTATCACGCCATCACGCGTGGCCGTCGCGGCGCGCTCGCGTGAGATGTGCTTCGAGCTTCGACCATGAACGCAACGCCACAATCATGAATGGAGGAAGACGATGAACGCAAAACATCCGAGCTGGTGGACCAAAGATCATTCGACGAGCTGGGACAAAGTGAAGGAAGCTTTTCATCGCGATTGGGAGCAGACGAAGGCCGACCTTTCGAAGAAGGCTGGTCACGAGCTCAATCAAAATGTCGGCGACACCGTGAAGCAAGCCGCCGGCAAAGAAGCAATTCCGGCGGGCAATGCTCCGAATCCGAGCCAAGCGAATTTCGACGACTTCGCGCCGGCGATCGAGCTTGGTCATGCGGCACGCATGCATTACGGCAAA